>NZ_JBIUWJ010000024.1:4084-95389 GCF_044743405.1 Pseudomonas sp. NPDC087626 | reverse complement strand
ATCACCATGGACATCGCGTTCCAGCGTACCAGCGAGCGAATGCGGCGTTCCATGAACAGGTCGCCAGGCATGCGTGCTTCGTGGGTAACGGGGATGGTGTTGCGGTATGGCGTGGTGATGGCGTAAGGCAGTTGCGAACCGCTACGGGTTGCGAGTTCGCCCATACGGGTCATCAGATAGTGAGCACGGTCTTCGCCTTCTTTGTCGAGAACCGATTCCAGGGCGTCCAGCCATTCCTGGGTTTCGACGGGATCGAGGTCTTGCATGGCTTGCTCCAGGGCGGAAAGGCTACCAGAATCGGTTGCCTGAGTTAGCGACTGGCCTTGTGGGCAGACGTTATAAATTCTTGGAATGCCGGAGGTTGATTCGGCGGCGTGTAGTTTTACTACAAATCTCCGGGCATTTCAGCCTTTCGAATGTATATACGAGTAGTAAAACTACAGAAGAACGGCTTGTGGCCTCCTGCTGTGTTGTGAGAATAATCGTTACTCTTGGTCTTTAGCCAACCAGAATAGGGTCGAGCGTGATGCTGGCTACCAAAAATATTGAGATTTCAGCTATTTCTAACCTTTGTTCGACAGTCCTTTGCGTAGTGCAATTGCTGGGTTCACTACAGACCGCCCTTTCTACGCCGATCAAGGATAGACCATGAGCCTGCCTTCGCTTGCCCAACTGCCCGCCATTCTCCAGCCGTTTGTCAGCCGTGCCGAGCAATCGTTGCGCGCGGCCGTGGCCGCCCTCGACGATGATTATGGCCTGTCCACCTGGACGCCCGAACGCTGGGCGCAATGGGCTCGCGTGACGGGCGCCAGCGACTTTGTCTCTGAACAATGTGTACGTGATCCCTTGATGTTGCTGGCGCTGGTGCAGTCCGGCGAGTTGGACCGCCCTTTCGCTGCGGGCGAGCTATGCGCGCAGATCGCCACGGCAGCGCAGGCAGCTACCACCGATGACGAACTGGCCCGGGCACTGCGCCGCCAGCGTAACCGTCACCAGGTGCGCATCATCTGGCGCGACCTGAACCGTCAGGCCGACTTGATCCAGACCTGCCGCGATCTCTCGGACATGGCCGATGCCAGTATCGACCAGGCCTATCAGTGGTTGTACCTGCGCCACTGCCAGCAGTTCGGCACGCCCACCGGGCGGCGCAGTGGCGAGCCGCAGCAGATGGTCATCCTCGGCATGGGCAAGCTCGGCGCGGTGGAACTCAACCTGTCCTCGGACATCGACCTGATCTTCGCCTACCCCGAAGGCGGCGAGACCGTCGGCGTCAAGCGTGCGCTGGATAACCAGGAGTTCTTCATTCGCCTGGGCCAGCGGCTGATCAAGGCGCTGGACCCGATGACCGTCGACGGTTTTGTATTTCGCGTCGACATGCGCCTGCGTCCGTACGGCTCGTCCGGCGCGCTGGTGCTCAGCTTCAATGCCCTGGAGCAGTACTATCAGGACCAGGGCCGTGACTGGGAACGCTACGCCATGATCAAGGCGCGGGTGGTGGCCGGCGACCAGGTTGCAGGGGCGCAATTGCTCGACCTGCTGCGCCCGTTCGTCTATCGGCGCTACCTGGATTTCTCGGCGATCGAAGCGCTGCGCACCATGAAGCAGTTGATCCAGCAGGAAGTGCGGCGCAAGGGCATGGCCGACAACATCAAGCTGGGCGCCGGTGGCATCCGTGAAGTGGAATTCATCGCCCAGGCCTTCCAACTGATTCACGGCGGCCGCGACCTGAGCCTGCAGCAGCGTCCTCTATTAAAGGTGCTCAGCACGCTGGAAGGGCAGGGTTACCTGCCGCCGGCAGTGGTCGGCGAATTGCGCGAGGGTTATGAGTTTCTGCGTTACACCGAGCACGCGATCCAGGCGATTGCCGATCGGCAGACACAAATGCTCCCCGACAACGAGCAGGATCAGGCGCGCATCGCCTTTATGCTGGGTTTTGCCGACTGGCCAGCCTTCCATGCGCAGTTGATGTATTGGCGGGGTCGGGTCGACTGGCATTTCCGTCAAGTGATCGCCGATCCCGACGAAGAGGAGGGTGCGCAAAGCGAAGTGGTGGTCGGTGGTGAATGGTTGCCGCTGTGGGAAGACGCCCAGGACGAAGAAGCCGCGTGCCGTCAGTTGCAGGAGGGCGGTTTTGCCGATGCGCCGAAAGCCCTGAAGGCCTTGGCCGGCCTGCGAGGCAGTCCGCAGCTGCGGGCAATGCAGCGTCTGGGGCGCGAGCGTCTGGACGCCTTTATCCCGCGCTTGCTGGCCCAGGCCGTCGAGCACGCCAACCCGGATCTGGTGTTGGAGCGTGTGCTGCCATTGGTTGAAGCCGTGGCGCGGCGTTCGGCGTACCTGGTGTTGCTCACGGAAAACCCGGGTGCCCTGCGCCGTCTGCTGACGTTGTGCGCGGCCAGCCCGTGGATTGCCGAACAGATCACCCGCTTCCCGCTGCTGCTCGATGAGTTGCTCAACGAGGGGCGCCTGTTCAAGCCGCCCCTGGCGCCGGAACTGGCGGCGGAGCTGCGCGAGCGCTTGACGCGTATTCCCGAGGATGACCTGGAACAGCAGATGGAGGCCCTGCGGCACTTCAAGCTGGCGCACCGCCTGCGGGTCGCCGCCTCGGAAATCGCCGGTAGCCTGCCCTTGATGAAGGTCAGCGACTACCTGACCTGGCTGGCCGAGGCGATCCTCGAACAGGTCCTGGCCCTGGCCTGGCGCCAGACCGCCGCCAAGTATGGTTCGCCACAGCGCCCCGACGGCACCTTGTGCGACCCAGGTTTTGTGATTGTTGGCTACGGCAAGGTCGGCGGACTGGAACTCGGCCATGGTTCGGACCTGGACCTGGTGTTTATCCACGACGGTGACCCGCAGGCGGAAACCGACGGGCCCAAGCCGATCGATGGCGCGCAATTTTTCACCCGCCTGGGCCAGCGCATCATTCATTTGCTGACCACCCAGACCAACTCCGGGCAGCTCTACGAAGTCGATATGCGCCTGCGGCCTTCCGGCGCCTCGGGGCTGTTGGTCAGTTCGTTGGGAGCGTTTGAGCGCTACCAGGAGAATGAAGCCTGGACCTGGGAGCATCAGGCACTGGTGCGCGCCCGTGTGCTGGTGGGCAGCCAGGATGTCGGCCAGGCGTTCGAGAAAGTTCGCGCCAAGGTGTTGGGGCGAGCCCGCGATTTGCCCAAGCTGCGCCAGGAAGTCAGCGAGATGCGCGCCAAGATGCGCGATAACCTGGGAACCAGGATTACCGGTGCCGGGACGGCGGCCAATGCCTTCGAAGCCACGGTGCCGTTCGACCTCAAGCAGGACGCCGGTGGTATCGTCGATATTGAATTTATGGTGCAATACGCGGCTTTGGCGTGGTCCCAGACGCATCCGCCGTTGCTGCGCTGGACAGACAACATCCGCATTCTGGAAGAGCTGGAGCACGAAGGCTTGATGCCTGCGGCCGATGCCAGCCTGATGCGTGAGGTCTACAAGGCCTATCGCGCCGCCGCTCACCGCCAGGCGTTGCAGAACGAGGCCGGGGTGGTGGCAGGCAACCAGTTTGTCGATGAGCGCCAACAGGTGTTGCGAATCTGGCGCGAGTTGGGGCTAAGCTGACACGGGGTAGTTCAAACACCTCATGCCCCTTGTGGGAGCGGGCTTGCCCGCGATGGCGTCGTCAGACATCACCGTTGATGTCGGCTATTACATCGTTATCGCGGGCAAGCCCGCTCCCACAGTGAAGGTGCTGTGATTGGTAGATCTGGAGCCACTCAAGCGACACTGCACGGGATGTGCACCAATACCCATGTGGGAGCGAGCCTGCTCGCGATAGCGGAGTGTGAGTCGACAGCAGTGTTGAAGGTAATCACCCCATCGCGAGCAAGCCCGCTCCCACAGTGTTTTTCGAAGCAGGGAGGCCAATGCCTCCCCTATTCGTTTGTGGATAACTATGAAAATTCTGATCGTTGGGCCCAGTTGGGTCGGTGACATGGTGATGGCGCAGACACTGTTCATGTGTCTGCAGCAGCGTCATCCACAGTGCGAAATCGACGTGCTGGCCCCGGAGTGGAGCCGGCCGATCCTTGAGCGCATGCCCCAAGTGCGCCGGGCCTTGAGCTTTCCGCTCGGCCACGGCGCGCTGGAGCTGGCAACGCGGCGGCGGATCGGCAAGTCCCTGGCCGGCCAGTACGACCAGGCGATCCTGCTGCCCAACTCGTTGAAGTCGGCGCTGGTGCCGTTTTTTGCCGGCATCGCCAAGCGCACCGGCTGGCGTGGCGAGTTTCGCTACGGTCTGCTCAACGATGTGCGCACGCTGGATAAAGAGCGCTACCCGCTGATGATCGAGCGTTTCATGGCGCTGGCCTATGAACCGGCAGCCGAACTGCCGACGCCTTATCCACGGCCCAGCCTGCAAATCGATCCTGTGACCCGCGAGGCGGCATTGGCCAAATTCGGCCTGACCCTCGATCGCCCGGTGCTGGCGCTGTGTCCGGGGGCCGAGTTCGGCGAGGCCAAGCGCTGGCCCTCCGAGCATTACGCCAAGGTCGCCGAGGCGAAGATTCGCGAGGGTTGGCAGGTCTGGCTGTTCGGTTCGAAGAACGATCACGCGGTCGGCGAAGAGATCCGTTCCCGGTTGATTCCCGGGCTGCGGGAGGAGGCGATGAACCTCAGTGGCGACACGTCGCTGGCCGAGGCCATCGACTTGCTGTCCTGCGCCGACTCGGTGGTCTCCAACGACTCCGGGCTGATGCACGTGGCCGCGGCGCTGAATCGTCCGCTGGTGGCGGTCTACGGTTCGACTTCGCCGGGCTTTACCCCGCCGCTGGCCGAGCACGTCGAAATCGTGCGCCTGGGCATCGAATGCAGCCCGTGTTTTGACCGCACCTGCCGCTTCGGCCATTACAACTGCCTGCGCCAGCTGATGCCGCAAGCGGTGAACGATGCCTTGCAGCGGTTGCAGGGCACTGTGGTCGAGGTTCGTTAAGTTGCGGGTACTGTTGATCAAGACCTCTTCGCTGGGCGATGTGATCCATGCGTTGCCCGCGCTGACCGACGCTGCGCGGGCGATCCCCGGCATCCAGTTCGACTGGGTGGTGGAAGAAGGCTTTGCCGAAATCCCCACCTGGCATCCGGCGGTGGGCAAGGTGATTCCCGTGGCGATCCGTCGCTGGCGCAAGAATCTCTGGCAGACCATCAAGAGCGGCGAGTTCAAGCGCTTCAAGCAAAACCTGCAGGCGACCAAGTACGACTTGGTGATCGATGCCCAGGGCCTGCTCAAAAGTGCCTTGCTGACCCGTTACGTGCGGGCACCGGTGGCTGGCCTGGACAAACACTCGGCCCG
Source organism: Pseudomonas sp. NPDC087626 (assembly GCF_044743405.1). Classification (NCBI taxonomy): domain Bacteria; kingdom Pseudomonadati; phylum Pseudomonadota; class Gammaproteobacteria; order Pseudomonadales; family Pseudomonadaceae; genus Pseudomonas; species Pseudomonas sp. NPDC087626. Next base: position 90,075 of record NZ_JBIUWJ010000024.1, on the reverse strand, counting down.
CGAGCCTCTGGCGGCGCGCTTCTACTCGCGGCGCCTGGCGGTGGCCCGTGGGCAACATGCGGTAGAGCGTTTGCGCCAGTTGTTCGCCGTGGCCCTGGGCTACGACTTACCCAAAGGCCTGGGCGACTACGGCCTGAACGTCGAGCGCCTGGTGGAGTTGCCGCGCAAGAATCCGTACGTGCTGTTCCTGCACGGCACCACCTGGGACACCAAACACTGGCCGGAAGCCTATTGGCGCGAACTGGCCGAGCGCATGGGGCACCTGGGCATGGCGGTGAAGTTGCCGTGGGGTAATCCGGCCGAGAAGGCGCGCGCCGAGCGTATCGCCCAGGGCCTGCGCAACGCCGAGGTGTTGCCCAAGCTGAACCTGGCGGGCGTCGCCAAGGTGTTGGCCGGCGCGCAAGCCTGCGTGGCGGTGGATACCGGCCTCGGGCATCTGGCCGCGGCGCTGGACGTGCCGACGGTGTCGCTGTTCGGTCCGACCAACCCGGGCCTGACGGGCGCCTATGGTCGTAGCCAGGTGCACATGGCGAGTGATTTCCCCTGTGCGCCGTGCATGCAAAAGAAATGTACCTACCAACCGACGGCTGAAGACCAGCGTCGGTTTGATCTCAAGCGCGAGTGGCCACTGTGCTTCACTCGCCTGAACCCCGAGCGTGTCGCGAGCCGACTGAGCACGTTGTTAATGGCTGAGGAGCTGCGCTGATGCAATTGGCTTTTGTACTGTACAAATATTTCCCGTTTGGCGGCTTGCAGCGTGATTTCATGCGCATTGCCCTGGAATGTCAGCAGCGCGGACACCAGATCCGCGTTTACACGCTGATTTGGGAAGGCGACGTGCCGCCGGGTTTTGAAGTGCTGGTGGCGCCGGTGAAGGCGTTCTTCAACCATCGGCGCAATGAAAAACTCAGCGCCTGGATGGCCGAGGACCTGGCCAAGCGCCCGGTGGACCGCCTGATCGGTTTCAACAAGATGCCTGGCCTGGACGTCTACTACGCCGCCGACGGTTGCTTCGAGGACAAGGCGCAGAACCTGCGCAATTCGTTGTACCGCCGCTGGGGTCGCTACCGGCATTTCGCCGAGTATGAGCGCGCGGTGTTCGCCAAGGACGCGAAAACCGAAGTGCTGATGATCTCCGAAGTCCAGCAGCCGCTGTTCATCAAGCATTACGACACCCCGCTGGAGCGCTTCCACTTGCTGCCGCCGGGCATTGCCCAGGACCGGCGCGCGCCGCCGAATGCCGGCGAAATTCGCGCGGACTTTCGCCGTGAGTTCTCCCTGGCCGACGACGAGTTGCTGCTGGTGCAGATTGGCTCCGGGTTCAAGACCAAGGGCGTTGACCGCAGTCTCAAGGCCCTGGCCGCGCTGCCGGCCGAATTGCGTAAACGCACGCGGCTGTTTGTAATTGGCCAGGATGACCCCAAAGTATTCCAGTTGCAGAGTGCCGCACTGGGCCTGGGCGATAACGTGCAGTTCCTCAAGGGCCGCAGCGATATCCCGCGGTTCCTGCTCGGTGCCGACCTGTTGATCCACCCGGCGTACAACGAAAACACCGGGACGGTATTGCTCGAAGCGCTGGTGGCCGGGTTGCCGGTGCTCGTCAGCGCGGTATGTGGTTATGCCCATTACATCGCCGAGGCCGACTGCGGCCTGGTGCTGGACGAGCCCTTCGAGCAGGCGCAACTCACGCAGTACCTGACGACCATGTTGAGCGATGATGCCGCGCGTGCGGCCTGGAGCCGTAATGGCCTGGCCTTCGCTGACACGGCCGACCTTTACAGCATGCCGCAGCACGCGGCAGATGTGATTCTGGCGGAGCAACACTGATGAAGTTGATTCTGGCCGAACCGTTCAAGAGCCTGTGGGCCGGACGCGATGCGTTCAGCGCCGTCGAAGGCCTGGAGGGCGAGGTTTACCGTGAACTCGAAGCGCGCCGCACCCTGCGCACCGAAGTCGCTGGCAACGGCTACTTCGTGAAGATTCACCGGGGTATCGGCTGGGGCGAGATCTTCAAGAACCTGCTCACGGCCAAGCTGCCGGTGCTCGGCGCGGGCCAGGAGTGGCGGGCGATCCAGCGCTTGCACGAGGCCAAGGTGCCGACCATGACCGCCGTGGCCTATGGCGAAAAAGGCAGCAACCCCGCTGACCAGCATTCATTCATCATCACCGAAGAGCTGGCGCCGACCGTCAGCCTCGAAGACTTCAGTATCGACTGGGCCCGGCAAGCGCCGGAGCCCCGGCTCAAGCGCGCGCTGATTGCCGAAGTGGCGCGCATGACCGGCATGATGCACCGCGCCGGGGTCAATCACCGCGACTGCTATATCTGCCATTTTCTGCTGCACACCGACAAGCCGGTCACGGCTGAGGACTTCAAGCTCTCGATCATCGACCTGCATCGGGCCCAGACCCGCCCGGCGATCACCCGACGCTGGCGCAACAAGGACCTGGCCGCGCTGTACTTCTCGGCACTGGACATCGGCCTGACTCGCCGCGACAAGCTGCGTTTCCTCAAGGGTTATTTCCTGCTGCCGTTGCGCCAGATCCTGCGCGAAGAAGCCTCGCTGCTGGCCTGGCTCGAGGGCAAGGCGAACAAACTGTACGAGCGCAAACAGCGCTATGGGGATGCGCTCTGATGACTGATTTTCTAGCCGCCGAGGACCGCGAGCGGTTCGAACGCCACGGGCTTGCCACGTTCGATGCGCTGTGGGCGCGGGAACTGGAAGCGGTGGACGAGCCCAACACCTCGGGCGGGGGCTGGAGCAGCGTGTTCCGCCTGGACCTGGACGGCCAGGGGTATTACCTCAAGCGCCAGAGCAACTACCTGACCCGGACCCTGCACCGGCCCTTCGGCGAACCGAGCTTTGCCCGGGAATTTCGCAACATCAGTCGTTACCGGCAGTTGGGGGTTCCGGCACTGGAGGCGGTGTTCTTTGGCGAGCGCAAAGTCGCCGGCGAAGTCCGCGCGATCCTGCTGACGCGGGCGCTGGATGGCTGGAACGACCTGGATGCGCTGCTGCAACAATGGCCGCAGCTCAGCGCCGGGCAACAGGCGGCGATCCTGCGCGCCTGCGGCTTGTTGGCGCGGCGGCTGCACGGCGTGCGCCAGGTGCATGGCTGCTTTTATCCCAAGCACATCTTCTTGCAGGCCGATGGCGAAGGCTATCGGGCGCAACTGATCGACCTGGAGAAAACCCGCCCGCTGCTGTTTGGCCAGCGCGACCGGGTCAAGGATCTGGAGCCGTTGTTGCGCCGAGCGCCGGTCTGGAGCACCGAGAATGTGCGCAGCTTGCTGGCGGCGTACCTGGATCAACCCGCCGACAGTGCGCTGGTGGATGCCTGGCTGCAGCGCTTGTCCGCTCGACGCAGTCATAAGGGGACGCGTTGATGCGTTTGTCTGAACTGAAAAACGCCGGACGCACCCCACAACTGCCGTTGAGCCTGGAGTTGGCCGATGCCGCGGGCCCGGCGCAGTTGCAACTGCTCAGTCTGCTACGGGTGCTGCCCGGCCAGCGCTATGTCGGGGCCGGGGTCTGGCGCGGGCGTCCGGTGTTGGCCAAGTTGCTGGTGGGCCGCAAGGCGGCGCGGCATTTCCAGCGTGAGCTGGAGGGTGTGCGCCTGCTCGCGGCCCAAGGCCTGACCACCCCGTTGTTGCTGGCTGACGGCCTGAAAGAAGGCGAGGGCGGCTGGTTGCTGTTCGAACTGCTGGAGGGTGCGCACAGCCTGGGCGACGCCTGGCAACAGGTCGAAGCCCTGCCAGTGCTGGCGGATGAGCAAAGCGAAGTGCTGGCCGAGGCGCTGGCCGCCATTGGCCAGATGCACAGCAAGGGCCTGTGGCAATCGGACCTGCACCTGGACAATCTGCTGCGCCACGGTGGTCGGCTGTATTTGATCGACGGTGCCGGGATTCATGCCGAAACCGCGGGGCAGCCGTTGTCGCGGCAAAAGGTCCTGGAAAACCTCGGGGTGTTTTTTGCCCAGTTGCCCAAGACGCTGGAGCCGTTCACCGAAGAGTTGCTGGTGCATTACCTGCTGAGCAATGGCGAGCATGCGTTGCCGCTCGAAGCCTTGCAGAAGCAGGTACGCAAGATTCGTAGCTGGCGACTCAAGGATTACCTGATCAAGGTTGGCCGCGAGTGCTCGCTGTTCGCCGTGCAGCGCGGGGCCTTTGGGTTGCGTGCGATTCGCCGCGACGAAGAGGCCGCCATGTTACCGGTGCTGGAGCAGGCCGATGCCTTGCTCGACCAGGGGCACCTGTACAAGACCGGCGGCGCGGCGAGCGTGGGCAAGGTTGAGGTGGGTGGTCGTACGCTGGTGGTCAAGCGCTACAACATCAAGGGGTTTGCCCACTGGCTCAAGCGTTTCTGGCGTCCGAGCCGCGCCTGGCATTCCTGGCGCGAGGGCAATCGCCTGGCGTTCCTCGGCATCGCCACGCCCAAGCCGCTGGCGTTGCTGGAAAAACGGTTTTTCTGGCTGCGCAGCCGGGCCTACCTGATCACCGAGTATCTGCCGGGGCCGGACATCATTGAGCGTTTTGCGCCCTATGTGGAAAGTGGCGAGGCGCCTGAGGCTGAGTTGGTGGCGCTGGATCAACTGTTTGCCGAGTTGATCGCCGAGCGCATCAGTCATGGGGATTTCAAGGGGCATAACCTGTTCTGGGACCGGGATCGCTGGTCGTTGATTGACCTGGATTCGATGTGTCAGCACGCTTCACTCAGTAGTTTTGCGCCGGCTTATGCGCGGGATCGGGCGCGGTTCATGCGTAATTGGGGTGAGGGGTCGGCGTTGTATCGGGTGATTGATCAGCGGTTGCCCAAGCAGGTGGCTTGACTCTTTTTTTTGGAGGGGTATACCCCCAACCCCCCGTAGCAGCTGTCGAGCCCGCGAGGCTGCGTTCGAGGACGCAGTCCTCGCCGCCCGTCATCTTTACGCTATAATCTCGCCCTTTAGCTGTTTCTCGCCTTGGTGCGGGGACACATTATTTCCAGGCGCACGTCGCCTGCATGCAGACTAAAGAGGCTAGACCCCTGTGGCATTGACGATTCTTGGCCTGTCCGGCGCCCTTAGCCATGATCCTTCCGCAGCGCTGTACATCGACGGCAAGCTGGTCGCGGCTGCTGAAGAAGAGCGCTTCGTACGCGATAAACATGCAAAGAACCGCATGCCTTACGAATCGGCGAAGTTCTGCTTGGAACAGGCCGGTATCAAACCTTCAGACGTTGACGTAGTCGCGATCCCGTTCGCCCCGATCAGCCTGTTCGGCAAGGCCCGCTGGCAGTACGCCAAGCGTTACTGGTACGCCCCGGATCGCGCACTTGACGCGATCCTGATGGGCAACCGTCGCTACAAGCGCTATCGCAACAAGATCGTCTGGTGCCTGGAGCAACTGGGCTTCGATCCGAAGAAAATCAAGATCGAGCCGGTCGAGCACCACTTGGCCCACGCCTCCAGCGCTTATCACTGCTCCGGTTTCAAAGAGAAAACCGCGATCCTGGGTATCGACGGCAAGGGCGAGTACGCCACGACCTTCTTCGGTTACGGCGAAAACGGCAAGATCCACAAGATCAAGGAATTCTTCGATCCGGACTCCCTCGGCGGCCTGTATGGCGCGATCACCGAGTTTCTCGGCTTCGACATGCTCGACGGTGAGTTCAAGGTCATGGGCATGGCGCCGTACGGTGACGCCAGCAAATACGATTTCTCGCGCCTGGCTTCGTTCGAAAACGGTGAGTTGGTGATCAACACCGACTACGCCAACGTCATCGGCCTGCGTCGCTATAAAGAGAAGGGCAAGGGTTACTACTTCTCGCCGAAGCTGATCGAGTGGCTGGGTCCCAAGCGCGAAGGTGACATCGCCGACGAGCCTTACATCCACTACGCCGCCAGCATTCAAGCGCTGTTCGAAAAAATTTCGCTGCAGATGATCGACCACTACCTGGGCGACGTGCTCAAGGAAACCGGCAAGCTGGCCTACGCCGGTGGCTGTGCGTTGAACGTCAAGCTGAACCAGAAAATCATCGCCCGCGACGACGTCAAAGAGCTGTTTGTGCAGCCTGCATCCGGCGATGCCGGCACCGCAGTCGGCGCCGCTGCCTATGTGTCCCACGCCCGTGGCGTACCGGTCGAGAAGATGGAACACGTCTACCTCGGCCCCTCGTACAGCAACGAAGACGTGATCGCCGCGTGTGCCCGTCACCCGAGCAAGCCTGCTTGGCGCAAGCTTGAGAACATGCCGGAAAACATCGCCAAGATCATGGTCGATGGCAACCCGGTAGCCTGGTTCCAAGGGCGCATGGAGTTCGGTCCGCGTGCCCTTGGTGGTCGTTCGATCATCGGTTGCCCGAGCGCCGTTGGCGTGGCTGACCGGATCAACCACCAGATCAAGTTTCGCGAGCGCTGGAGGCCTTTCTGCCCGTCGATGCTCGACACCGTGGCGCCGCAGATGATCAAGATCGATCACCCGGCCCCCTTCATGACCTTCACCTTCGAAGTGGCTGAAGAGTGGAAGACCCGCGTGCCGGAAGTCGTCCATGAAGACGGCACCTCCCGAGCCCAGGTGCTCAAGCGTGAGTACAACCCACGCTACTACGACATGATGAAAGCCCTGGAAGTGCTGACCGGCAACGGTGTGTCGCTCAATACCTCGCTCAACCGTCGTGGCGAACCGATGATCTGCTCGCCGACCGACGCGCTGAACATGTTCTTCGGTTCCGATCTACAGTATTTGATCATGGAAGACATTCTAGTGGTCAAAGACGGCGCGGACGCTTATGACACGCTCGGCTGAGCGCCATGTCCTGCAGTTCTGTCACGGCTATGACGGGCCGTTCCTGGACTGCGCCCGGCAGTACGCCAGCCTGTTTGCGGGCTCCGGTTATCGTGTGACCACGGTGTTCCTCACCGGGGTGGCCGATGCCGAAGTCGCAGCCGGCTGCGCGTCTGACGAAGTGCTGTTCATGGAATACAGCTCCAAGGCCATTCGTGGCCTGAAGCTGGGCGCGATTGCCGATCTGCGCAAGATCGCCCAGTCGCGCCAGTTCAGTTTCTGTATCGCCCACCGGTTCAAGCCGATCTACATCGCCTTGCTCGCCACGGCGCTGCCGGTGATTGGCGTGCACCACGCCTTTGGTGACTACCAGCGGCGTACGCGCAAGCTGTTTGCGCAGATTTTCCGCAAGCGTCTGAGCCTGCTCGGGGTCTCTGACGCGGTGCGCGACGACATGCGCCGCTGCCTGCCGAAATGGCCGGCAGCACGCATTCAAACGCTCTACAACCGTATCGATGTCGACGCCTTGCAGGCCAGCCAGCTGTCCTTCGCCCAGGCGCGGGAAGAGTTGGGCCTGTCGCCGGATGCCTGGGTGGTCGGCAACGTTGGCCGCCTGCACCCGGACAAGGACCAGGCCACGCTGCTCCACGGCTTTGCCCAGGCTTTGCCAGGCTTGCCGGTCGATAGCCAACTGGCGATTCTCGGCACCGGCCGCCTGGAGCAGGACCTCAAGGAACTGGCCCGCGAACTGGGGATCGGCGATCGCGTGTTGTTCCTCGGCCAAGTGCCTGAAGCGCGTCGCTACTTCCGCGCTTTTGATGTGTTTGCCTTGAGCTCCGACCATGAACCTTTTGGCATGGTGCTACTCGAAGCCATGGCGGCCGGCGTGCCGTTGTTGGCCACGGCGTGTGGCGGGGCCAAGGAAGTGGTCGAAGGCGTCGGAATCCTGTTTCCTCTGGGCGACGCCGAACACCTGGCGCAAGGGCTGCAACACCTGGCCCGGATGGACCAGCGGGAGCGCCAGTTGTGCGCCGAGCTGATGCTCGAGCGCCTGCGCCAGCAATTTTCCGATCGCGCGGTACGCGAGGCGTTCTGGCGTCTGCCGCCTGTCATTGATCTGACGACGAGGGCTTGATGCTCAACCGATTCCAAGGCTGGCGCGAACGCGGCTGGTCCGTTGTCGACGCGTCGACCTATAGCGACGCCTGGCAACGTTGGGGGGGCAGCGTCGCGACTCACCCGCTGGTGGTCGAGCGCCTGGCTGACCTGGCCGGTATTCCCGTACGTTACCTGGCCTGGGAGCAGGGCGGCGAGCTGCAGGCGGCGATCCCGACCTGGGGCCGCGACCTGGCCTTGTCCAAGGATGTGCTCAAGCGTCATGGCAAGAAAGGTCTGTTTGACCTCGGCAATGCCGAGTTGATTCTGCCGGCCGCCCCCGATGCCCAGGCCGTGCTGCGCCATCGTGCCCGCTACTTGTCGGCGCTCAATGAAGGTCGTTTCACCGGCCTCAGGCTGCAAGCCGAGCAATTGGCGATGGCACGCACACCCGAAGAACTGTCGAAGAAATTTCGCTACAACCAGCGCCGTGAACTGCGCTTGCTGGAAGAAGCGGGCGGCGTGGTGCGATCGGTCAGCGAGTTTTCCAGCAGCGAACTGGCCGCTATCTACTGCGATCTGTTCCAGCGCCGCTGGGGTTTCCCAGCCACGGGTGCGGCGCGCATGAGCGAGGTGCTGGAGTTGCTGCGCGAGTTGTTGATCGGTTCGGTGATCTTCCTCAACGATGCGCCGATTGCGATCCAGCTGGTGTACCGGGTGCAAGCGCCGCAGTGGATCAGCGTCGAGTACATCAATGGCGGGGTCGACCCCGAGACCCGTGAGTTCAGCCCCGGTAGCGTGCTGAGCTTTCTCAACACACAAAGTGCCTGGGAGCAGGCGCGGGCAGTCGACAAGCCGTTGCGCTTTTCGTTTGGTCGCGCAGATCGTGAATACAAGGACCGTTGGTGCAATCCCGTGCCCGTCTTCACTGTATGAGCCAGCCCATGAGTCGCAAGCAGCAACTGCTCAAGCGTCATCGACGCAACAAACGCATCGGCCTGTTGATCACTCTGGTGCTGTTGGTCGGCATCGGCGTGCTGCTGGCCTGGTGGGTGCCGCTGGTGCTGGCGGTGCTGGCCTGGGTCGCCCACGAGGCCTGGTTCGCCGACCATTTGTTTTATTCGCCCAAGGACGATTACGTCTACAGCTTCCCGCCGTACACCCCGCAGCCCAAGGTTCGCCTGGACGGGGACCGGCTGTTGCTGGATGAGGGCGTGATCCTGGCGGACGACACCACGCTGGTCCTGGCCGTGCAGGTCAAGAGCACCTGGCTGGGGCGCTTTTTCGACCCGGTGGTCGAGCTGGCTGGCGGTGATCAGCCGGATCGGCAAGTCTTCGAGCGCGGGGTCAGTGGCCTGCGTTACCTCAACCTCAGTGGCCAGGCGCAGGTTCTGTCTGCCGGTCAGTTGCGCTTGCGTGGGCATTTCTGCCGGCTGGCCGGGGAGCCGCTGCTGTGGTCGATCGAACAACCGGACTACCGCCAGCAGCGGGTCATGGTGATTGCGCCCCATGCCGATGATGCCGAACTCGCCGCATTCGGCCTGTACAGCCAGGCTGCCGAGACCTGGATCGTTACCCTGACGGCCGGTGAAATCGAAGCCGAACATTATCAGGCGATGGGCCTGGACAAGGTCCAGGCATCGCGGCTCAAGGGCCGTCTGCGCGCCTGGGACAGTATTACGGTGCCCCGTTGGGCCGGTGTGCCCGAGGCGCACTGCGTGCAGTTGGGGTATTTCTGCCTGCAGTTGCCTGCCATGCAGGCGGCACCGCAACAGCCGGTGGCCTCCCGCGAGGCCGAACTGGGCGATATCCGCGCCTTCCGCCGGTTCAACCCGTTTACCTTGCCGGGCGACCTCGACGGCCAGCCGACCTGGAACAATCTGCTGGCCGATCTGCGCGAAGTCCTGCTCAAGGCGCGCCCTGAGGTGATCGTCCTGCCCCACAGCTCGCTCGATCCCCACCCTGACCACATCTGTGCCCAGCAAGCGGTGCTGGAGGCGTTGCAGGGGCTTGAGTGGCAACCCTCGGTACTGCTCGGCTACGCTAATCACCTGCACGACAACGATCGCTGGCCCATGGGCGACTCCGGTGCCGGGATTGCCTTGCCGCCGGTGTTCGACGGGTCGCAGGTGCTGCAGCCGTATTGCCTGAGCCTGTCGCTCGAACAGCAGCGGGACAAGGCCATGGCGCTGGGCATGATGCATGACCTGCAGCCCCGCGCACCCTTCAAGCGGCGCTTGCGCCGTGGCTTGCAGCGCTGGCTGGCAGGGCGTCGGGGTTCGCCCTATGGCGAAAATGAGTTTTTCCGCAAGGCAGTGCGTCGCCACGAGCTGTTCTGGCGTTTGTAATTATGTATTGCGGGACATCTTTCTACTGAGATCGTGGGTTAATCTCTGCACTTTTTTTGGGCTGGCGGGCACTGCAAGGAAAACGATGAAGGTTCTATTTCTGGTGCAGAAAGAACAGCGGGCGATTCTCGACCGCTTGTATGAAGGCGTGGCCGATCATTGTGAATGCGACCTGCGGTGGCTCAGCAGTGACGAGCAGCGCAACCTGCGCCGCTACTTCCGTCGTGAAGTGGATGTGACGCGTTATGAGCGCATCGTGTTTTTCCTGCGGTTCAAGCAGGAAATCCGCCAGGCGAGTTTTATCCGCACCATCCCCAACCTGGTGATCCTCGAACACGACGCCTACCAGAACTACATTCCTTGCAAATACACCGGCAAGTTCAGTGCGCACTACCGCCGCCTGCCGTGGGCACGGGTCATCAGTTCCGGCTTCGTGGTCGCCGAGCGCTTGCGCCAGGAGGGCTTCGACGCGGTGTTCGTGCCCAAGGGCTATGACCAGAGCCTGTTGCAGGATCAGGGCCGGGAGCGCGATATCGAGCTGGCCTTCGTCGGCAGTACCAACAGCGTTGCCTACAGTGGGCGCAAGGCATTGCTCGACGAGTTGGCCAGTGTCGAACCGCTGGTGGTGACTCGCACCAAGTCCGGTGACGAGTATCGCGATACGCTCAACCGGATCCGCTTTTTCGTCAGTGCCGATGTCGGCATGGGCGAGTTCATGATCAAGAATTTCGAAGCCATGGCCTGCGGCTGCGTGCTCCTGGCCTTCGACCAGGGCGAGGCCGAGAGCCGCGCGCTGGGCCTGCAGGACATGCACAACATCGTGTTCTATCGTGACATTGCACAGTTGCAGGAAAAGCTTGCGCTGCTGCGTGCCGATCCTGGGCTGGCAGCCAGCATTGCCCGCAATGGCCGGGACCTGGCCGTCAGCCAGTTCAGTTTTGCGCGGGTCGGCCAGCGGATCGTCGAAGAGCTCCAGCCCCCGCTAAGACCGCGCGCGGCCTTGAGCCTGGTCGAACGAATTCGCCTGAAGTTGGGTATTTGACCGGGTATTCCAAGCGTTTGAGAGCATTTGAAACTATAACTGGCAATGACCAGGCACTGTTGGGGTCCAACAGTGCCTCAAGCCGATGTGGAAAAGGGTGCCCCGCTCGATGAGTATCCTCAATGTCATGTGGTCCGGTGGCTCAGCCTTTGCCTCCATCCACAAGGTTCATCGGCAGATTCTGAGCCAGGTGGATCCGACCATCACGGTCAATACCTGGCTGCTGTGCGGCGATAAGCAAGGCTGTGCCGCCGATATCGGGCAAACCCGGGAATGGCACTTGTCCTCCAGCCGGCTCAAGGGCAAACACGTCTGGAAACTGCTGCAGAGCAGGATGCGCGCGCACTTCCACCGCGCCCTCAAGGACACGGATACACAAGTGGTGTTGCTCGATGGCTTGGGCACTGCTCGCGCCTTGTTGCCGGTCCTGGAAAAACTGCCGTCGCTGCGTGCGGTGGTGCTGTTTCACGGGGAAACCCGGATCAGGGCCGCCGACCGTCAGTTGTTGGCGGGGTTCGATTCCTCCCGGTTGACCCTGGCGGCGGTTTCCCAAACCCTTGCTGAGTCATTGTCCAGCGCTCTGCATTTGCCGGTCATCACGTTGCGCAGTGCGCTTGACCCTGTCGACTTTCGCTCCCGCCTGCTGTCTCGCGAACAGGCCCGAACCCGTCTGCACCTGCCCACCGATGACACTCCGGTGGTGGGCGCAGTGGGGCGTCTGGTGGGTAACAAGGGATTTGCCTGCTTGATTGAGGCGTTTGCCATGGCGCTGATCGAGCGTCCGCGCCTGCACCTGGTGATTGTCGGTGAAGGGCATGCACGCGCCGCCCTGCAGGAGCGGATCAACCAGCTCGGCCTGCAGGGGAATGTCTCGCTGCCTGGGCACCTGGACGATGTGGCAAGGCTGTATCGAGCATTCGACTGGGTGGCGATCCCGTCGCTGGAAGAAGGCCTGGGCCTGATTCTGCAGGAGGCAGTACTGGCCGGTGTGCCAGTGTTGAGCAGCGAGCTTGCGGTGTTCCGCGAGCAGTTGGCAGAGGCGGGGTGGTACGCCGCGACAGAAGACACTCAAGCCTGGAGCGAGGCGCTGATCAAGACGTTCAGCGTCGCTCCCGAGCAGATTGCCCAGGCTCAATCGGCGGTACTGTGCCCGGACCGCGGGTGGCTGGAATTCAGCCAGGCAGCCCGGACCCTGTTGTCATGCCGGCAGTAGGGATTGCTCGAGAGTGTGCATTGGAAAGCTCTCGTTCAGCTTCTCGCGCTCAATATAGCGCGCGAAGTGTTGCAGGTTGCGCTTGACTAGATGCGGTGGCAGCGGCCCGCGGGTGAAGCGCATGTCGGCGACATCAATCAGGCCATACTGATTGTCGGGCGTCACCACGATGTTGCCCAGGTGCAGCGAGCGGAAGTAGACCCCGGCGCTGTGCAACTGGCGAATGAACAGGGTCAATGCGGGTAATGCCTGTTGCCAGTCGAAGCCTGCCTTGGCTGCAATCTGGCGCAAGGTTTCGCCAGGCAAGGGGCGGTAGAGGACTGCCGTCATGCCGGGCGTTTCCAGTTGATGGAATTTCAGCGTCTGCAGGGTCGGGATGCCGAGTTTTTCGAGCTGGGCGGCGTTCTCGATAAAGCGTTTCGAGTACGGGCGAAACAGGGCCGACGAGAGCAGTCGCTTGCGCCGGAACAGCTTGAGAATGTTGCCGTCCGGCAAAAGGAATACTTTCGGGCCGAAGCTGTCGGCTTCTAGTACTCTGGCGCCTTCAACCATTTGAGTTAAAGCGGCGTGTGGAAGCCGGAAGCATTGCATGTAGGAAGCCTTGTAGAAAAATGGGGCGTATGTGCGATCAATGATGCCGAAAAGTTGTTGTTTTAACCATGCCGTGTTGGCACTTGGATTTTTCAGCGGGAGCGGGTAGATGCAGGAAACGCGTTGGGCGCAGGTTTGGATGGCGACAGGTCTTCTATGGTTTTTGCTCGCTATCGCGTTCGCTCCAACCAACAAGATTTACCAGCAAGGGTTGGTCGCGTTTCTCTGGTTGCCGACCCTGTTTCTGGCCTGGTCGGCACGGGCTCGACTGGCTGAGTTGTGGCAAGCGCAGCGGGTGCTGTGCCTGGCGGTCCTGGCGCTGGGAGCCTGGGCGTTGCTGACCCTGCTCTGGACCCAGGATCCCGAACCTTCGCGCGGTGCCAAGCGCGCGCTGTACGTCATCGTCTTCCTGCTGTTTTTCCCGGTACTTGCCAATACCCGCCCCGAGCGGGTGATTCGCATCATGCAGTGGGGCGGCCTGGGGCTGGCCTTGACGGCGGTGCTGGCGGCCATCAAGTTCTACCTGGTCGACGATAACCTGTGGACCGCGCGCCTGGTTGGCCTGGGCCAGTTGGCTCATCCGATCCTGGGTGGTTATGTGCTGGGCCTGGCAGCTGTCTGGCTGGCGCACTGGATCCCGCAGGAGCGCTGGAAACAGGCGGTCTGGGTGGTGGCGCTGGCATTCCTGTGCGGGTTTGTCGTGCTGTCCCAGAGCCGGGGCGCGGCACTGGCGCTGTTGCTGACGTTCGTCAGCATGCCGATCTGGAGTCGCGACCGCCACAGCCGTCTGATCGCCGTCGGCGCACTGACGATGGCGATGTTCGCATTCTGGCTGCTGGAGCCTTTGGTGATGGCCCGGGGCGCCTCATTCCGCCCGCAAATCCTGATGGCCAGCCTGGACATGATTGCCCAGCACCCGTGGCGTGGCCTGGGCCTGGGTTCGGCCTACTCGGTGTTTACCGAAGGCCATGAGTTCGATCACGCCCACAACCTGTTTACCCATATCACCATCGAATTGGGGCTGCCCGGGCTGCTGCTCTGGTGTGTGGTCTGGTTTGCCGTGCTGCGCGAGGCGTGGCGGGCACGTGATACGGTGTACGGCCGTGGCATCATCGGGATCTGGATGTTCTCGTTCCTGGCCATGCAATTCGACGCGGCGAGCATCAGTGGTTCGCCGCGTGCCGAGTGGTTCATCAGTTGGTTGCCGGTGGGCCTGGCCAGCGTTTTGGTATGGACACAGGCCAAGTTCCAAGCCTGTGATAAAATTCCGCGTTCTACCTAAGAAGTGAGCTCTACGATGAGTGCAGCACCGCCCAATGCGGAACAGGATTCAAGCCTGAAAATCTATTTTCGACTGCTGGGGTATGTAAAACCCTACGTAGGCATTTTCCTGTTGAGTATCCTGGGCTTTGTGATATTTGCCTCCACTCAACCGATGCTGGCCGGGATTCTCAAGTACTTCGTCGATGGCTTGAGCAACCCCGAAGCCGTGCTCTTCCCCAATGTGCCGTTCCTCCAGGACCTGCAGTTGCTGGTGGCCGTGCCCCTGCTGATCATTCTGATCGCGGCGTGGCAGGGACTGGGTTCGTTCCTGAGTAACTACTACCTGGCCAAGGTTTCCCTGGGCCTGGTGCATGACCTGCGGGTGGAGCTGTTCAACAAGCTGCTGGTATTGCCTAACCGCTATTTTGATACCCATAACTCCGGGCATCTGATTTCCCGCATTACCTTCAACGTGACCATGGTCACCGGGGCGGCGACCGACGCCATCAAGGTGGTGATTCGTGAAGGCCTGACAGTGATTTTCCTGTTTGCCTACCTGTTGTGGATGAACTGGAAACTGACCCTGGTGATGCTGGCGATCCTGCCGATCATTTCCTTCATGGTCGGCAACACCAGCAAGAAATTCCGCAAGCAGAGCAAAAAAATCCAGGTGGCCATGGGGGACGTGACCCATGTCGCTTCCGAAACCATTCAAGGCTATCGCGTGGTCCGCAGCTTCGGTGGCGAAAGCTACGAAGAGCAGCGTTTTGCCCGGGCCAGCCAAAGCAATACTGACAAGCAGCTGCGCATGACCCGCACCAGCGCCATCTACACCCCGGCGCTGCAGTTGGTGATCTATACCGCCATGGCCTCGCTGATGTTCCTGGTGCTGTTCCTGCGCGGTGATGCCACCGCCGGTGATCTGGTGGCCTACATCACCGCTGCCGGTTTGTTGCCCAAGCCAATCCGCCAGCTGTCTGAAGTCAGCTCGACCATCCAGAAGGGTGTCGCCGGTGCTGAAAGCATCTTCGAGCAACTGGACGTCGAGCCGGAAGTCGACAGCGGCACAGTCGAGCGCGAGCGCATCAGCGGTCGCCTGGATGTGCACAACCTGAGCTTCACCTACCCGGGTACCGATCGGGAAGTATTGAAAAACATCAGCTTCAGCGCAGCCCCCGGGCAGATGATCGCGCTGGTGGGGCGTTCGGGCAGCGGCAAATCGACACTGGCTAGCCTGATTCCACGTTTCTACCATCACGAAAGCGGCAAGATCCTGCTCGATGAGGTCGAGATCGAAGACTATCGCCTGCGTAACCTGCGCAAGCACGTGTCCCAGGTCACTCAGCATGTGACCTTGTTCAACGATACGGTCGCCAACAACATTGCCTATGGCGACCTGGCCGGCGCGCCTCGCGAGGACATCGAGAAGGCCGCTGAAGACGCCTATGCCATGGACTTCATTTCCCAGTTGCCGCAGGGCCTGGACACTGAGGTCGGGGAAAACGGCGTGCTGCTGTCAGGTGGTCAGCGCCAGCGCCTGGCCATTGCCCGCGCCCTGTTGAAGAACGCGCCATTGCTGATCCTCGATGAGGCGACTTCCGCCCTCGATACCGAGTCCGAGCGCCATATTCAGGCAGCCCTGGATAAAGTCATGAAGGGCCGCACCACCCTGGTGATTGCCCACCGGTTGTCGACCATCGAGAAAGCCGACCTGATCCTGGTCATGGATCACGGCGAAATCGTCGAACGCGGTACCCACACCCAGTTGCTGGCCCAGGGCGGGTACTATTCGCGCCTGCACGCCATGGGCCTGGATGAGCCGACTCCGGCCGGTATTGCCTGATAACGACAGAGGGGTGAGCCTGGCTCACCCCTCTATTTGTCTGAATTGTTTAAAAAATAAACAATTTCACAGTCTGCATCACAGCCGATGAAGCTCTCGAACTAGCCAGCGTTCACCCTGTGCTAATATCGCGCCCCTGTTCATTTTGTATGTGGGTTGCACCATGAAGTTGTCCATGCCGCGATTCGATCAAGCCCCTGTCTTGGTGGTCGGCGATGTCATGCTCGACCGTTATTGGCATGGTGGTACCTCACGGATTTCTCCTGAGGCACCGGTGCCGGTGGTCAAGGTCGAGCAAATCGAAGACCGCCCGGGCGGTGCCGCTAACGTTGCGTTGAACATTGCTGCGCTCGGCGCGCCAGCGTCCCTGGTCGGCGTGACCGGTGACGACGAAGCTGCCGACAGCCTGACCAACAGCCTCAAGGGCGCTGGCGTGCGGGCGTTGTTCCAGCGCATCGCCCACCAGCCGACCATCGTCAAGCTGCGGGTCATGAGTCGTCACCAGCAACTGCTGCGTATCGATTTCGAGGAACCCTTCGCCACCGACGCCCTGGCGCTCGGCGCCGAGGTCGATAATCTGCTCGAAGGCATCAAGGTGCTGGTGCTGTCCGACTACGGCAAGGGCGCCTTGAAGAACCACCAGGTGCTGATCCAGGCGGCTCGTGCCCGTGGCATTCCGGTGCTGGCCGACCCCAAGGGCAAGGACTTCTCGATCTATCGCGGCGCCAGCCTGATCACCCCTAACCTCAGCGAGTTCGAAACCATTGTCGGCGGTTGCGTCGATGAGCACGACCTGGTGAGCAAGGGTGCCAAGCTGATGCACGACCTGGATCTCGGCGCGTTGCTGGTGACCCGTGGCGAGCACGGCATGACCTTGTTGCGTCCCGATCATCCGGCGCTGCACCTACCGGCGCGTGCCCGCGAGGTATTCGACGTGACGGGTGCCGGCGATACGGTGATTTCGACCTTGGCGGCGGCGATCGCGGCTGGCGAAGAACTACCCCACGCAGTGGCACTGGCCAACCTGGCGGCGGGCATTGTGGTCGGCAAGCTGGGTACGGCGGCCATCAGTGCTCCGGAATTGCGTCGGGCGATTCAGCGTGAAGAAGGCTCGGAGCGCGGCGTACTGGGGCTCGAGCAACTGTTGCTGGCCGTCGACGATGCGCGTGCGCACAACGAGTCGATCGTCTTTACCAACGGTTGCTTCGATATTCTCCATGCGGGTCACGTGACCTACCTGGAGCAGGCGCGGGCCCAGGGCGATCGCTTGATCGTCGCGGTCAACGACGACGCTTCGGTGAGCCGCTTGAAAGGCCCTGGCCGACCGATCAACAGCGTTGATCGGCGGATGGCCGTACTGGCGGGCCTGGGCGCGGTGGACTGGGTGATCAGCTTCCCTGAAGGCACCCCGGAAAACCTGCTGACCCAAGTCAAGCCGGACGTGCTGGTCAAGGGTGGCGACTACGGGATCGACCAGGTCGTCGGCGCCGATATCGTCAGCGCCTATGGCGGCACGGTGAAGGTGTTGGGGCTGGTGGAAAACAGCTCGACTACCGCGATCGTCGAGAAGATCCGCAAGACCGAGTAAGGCTGAGCCGGTGCGAGGGCTTGCTCCCTCGCCACCGCCCGCGTTTAGCGGGTCGCCTTGCGCGGCACGATTTTCTTCAGCAGTTGCCTGGCCTTGCCGGTCAGGCGGCTCAAGCCTGACGGCTTGCCTGGCTGGCTCAAGCCTTGTTGCTTGAGCCAGTCCTTCCATTTGATTCGTTCATCGCGTACCAGCCAGCCTTCCTGCCGGGCAAAACTCTCGGCCAGGTACAGACCACGCGTGCTCGCCGGGTACAACTGATCCTTTTTCAGGGTGTAGAGCTCGGGCAGCGGCTGACCATCCTTGAGGGGCATCAGGTACAGGTCCGGGCGCTTGCGATCCAGGCGGGCGACCAGTTGATCGCCTTCCAGGCGCTCGTCGACATGGAACAGGCTCAGGGACTTGGCTTCCTTGGGCACATCCAGGCGCAAATCGTAAATCAGTTGCAGCGACGCCGTGGGTAGGTGCACGTAGGCCCGTGGGCGCTCAATCAATTGCAGGTTGGCGCAGCGCACCGGGCGTGCCGCGCCCGACTCCGGGGTCAGGCGAAACGGCATGGCTTCGCGGTAATGCAGGGCGGTGGCATAGGGCGCTGGCAGCCAGGTGTCGTTGAACCGACCGCCGAGCCAGCCTTCCGGGGTTTCCAGCAGGCATTCTTCGGCGATCTCCTGAATCGCCGTGTGCAGCGGCAGATTCAGCTCGTGGGCCGGCACGTAACCGGAAATCAGCTTGAGCACCACATCGCCACGGTCCTGGCGGCGTTGGCGCACCAACACCCAATAGTCGCGATTCTGCCAATGCAGGGTCAGGCGCACTGACACGCCGAGGTTGGCCAGCTCCAGGGCAAAGTGTTCGGCATTGGCCACCGTGACCGGGCGTCGACGTTGCAGGGTCTGGGAGAAGTTGAGCGGCATCCCGACGCTCTGGTAGCTCAGGCCTTCGGGAGTCGCTTCGACGTATAACGGCAGGGTCTTGAAGTTGCTGGGGTTCTTTCTTATGAGCGTGCGCGGCATGTCGGCTCCTTCTTGCGTCGGGGTCGGCCGCCTCGGCGGCGGTTCAACGACTGGCTAGGACTTGAGCAACGGTCGCCACATTGTGGGCGAGGTGCAGCGGATTGATGGTCCCGACAATAGCACTGGCAACCCCGGGTTGGGCAAACAACAACTCGAAGCTGGCACGTACCGGGTCCACCCCCGGACTCAGGCACACGTGACCGCTGGCCAGGGCTTTTTTGACCAGGATCGCTTTGCCGTGTGCAGCAGCGTAGTCGATCACCGGCCGCTCGGCCTGTTCGTTGAGATTGTAGGTGACCATGGCGCAATCGCCCTGTTCCAGAGCCTTCAGGCCGCCTTCGACGGTTTTTCCGGAGAAGCCGAAACCGCGAATCTTGCCCTCGGCCTTGAGCGCGGCGAGGGTCTGGTAGACCTCACTGTCGTTGAGGATCGCCAGGTCGTTGCCGTCCGAGTGCACCAGCACCAGGTCAATAAAATCCGTTTCCAGACGTTGCAGGCTGCGCTCGATCGAGAAGCGGGTATGGGCGGCGCTGAAATCGTGGCGCGACTGGCCGTCGGCGAACTCTTCACCGACCTTGCTGACAATCACCCAGTCTTCGCGCTGGCCACGCAGCAGCGGGCCGAGGCGTTCTTCGCTGCGGCCATAGGCGGGGGCGGTGTCGATCAGGTTGATGCCCAGGTCGCGGGTCAGCTTGAGCAGCATGCGCGCTTCGTTGTCGTCCGGGATCTGGAAACCGTTGGGGTACTTCACCCCTTGATCGCGACCCAGCTTGACAGTGCCCAGGCCCAGTGGCGAAACCCGCAGGCCGGTGCTGCCCAGAGGGCGATGCAAATCGTGCAGAGTGGCCTGGCTCATGGCAGCAGTTGCTCCCAGGCCGGTACCGCCATGGGTGGTTTCGGCAGGTCGGGCAAGGGCGCCGGGTGGCTCGGCTGGATGCCGTCGCGCTGCAGGGCAGCGAGCACCCGGTCAGCAAAGTCCGGGGCCAGTGCCAGCTTGGTTGGCCAGCCCACCAGCAGGCGGTCCTGCTCGGCGAGGAAGGCGTTGTCGGGACGGCTCAGGCCCGACTGCTGCGGCTCGGCGCGATCGACGCGCAAGGTTGCCCACTGCGCCTGGCTGAGGTCGATCCAGGGCAGCAGTTGCCCGAGTTCTTTTTGCGCGGCGGCGATTTGCGCAGCGGGTTCGCGTGCTACACCTTCGGCTTCCGCAATATCACCGCCCAGGTACCAGACCCATTGACCATCGGCCGCCGGATGGGTGGTGACGGTGATGCGCGGTTTTGGCCCGCCGCCCAGGCAATGGGCGTACAGCGGCTTGAGGCTCGGGCCCTTGACCAGGATCATGTGCAGCGGCCGGCATTGCATGGCCGGCTGGCTGAGGCCCAGGGCGGCGAGCAGGTCGGCATTGCCGGCGCCGGCGCTGAGGACGATGCGTTGCGCGCGGATCTCCCGCTCGTCGACCCGCAGGCCGACCAACTGACCGTCTTCCAGCAACGGTTCGATCTGCTGTGCAGCCAGCAGGCCATCACCGGCCAGTTGCGCCAGGCGGCTGATCAGGCTGGGGACATCGACTACCAACTCGGCCAGGCGATAGACCTTGCCCTTGAAGCGTTTGTCTTGCAGGGCTGGCGGCAATTGCTCGCCCTTGACCTGGTCGACCCGTCCACGCACGGCCTTGCTGGCGAAGAAACTCGTGAGGTTGCCGGCCAGGGTGCCGGGGGACCACAGGTAATGGGCTTCGGAGAGCAGGCGTACACCGGACAGGTCCAGCTCGCCGTCACCGGCCAGGGCCTCGCGCCAGCGCCGCGGCATGTCGGCGATGGCTTCCGAGGCGCCTGTCAGGGCGCCATGCAGCGCGTACTTGGCGCCGCCATGGATGATTCCCTGGGATTTGACACTCTGCCCACCGCCGAGGCTGGCGCTCTCCACCAGCACGGTGGCAAACCCCTGGCGGCGCAGGCGTGCATTCAGCCAGAGCCCGGCAACCCCAGCGCCGACAATCAGTACGTCGGTGGAAATAACGGATGGCATGCGGCGACCTCAGTGTTTTTAAGCGAAGCCGCAAGTTTCAAGCTTCAAGCTTCAAGCTGCAAGCCAGAGCCGGAGAAATCCCCCTCTTGTAGCTGAAAGCTCGCCGCTTGCCGCTGCCCTCAGTGCCCGGCAGTTTTCGAGAACAGCTGGATCACCACCACCCCGAGCACGATCAGCGCCATGCCCAGCATGGCCGGAACATCGAGCTTCTGCCCGTAGATGAACAGCGCGGCGACGCTGACCATCACGATGCCCATGCCGGCCCACACTGCATACGCCACGCCGACGGGAACGCTGCGCACCACCAGGGTCAACATCCAGAAGGCGATGCCATAGCCGACGATCACCAGCACCAGTGGCAGGGGCGTGCTGAAGCCTTTGACCGCTTTCATCGAAACAGTGGCAATCACTTCGGCACAGATGGCGATGGCCAGGTAGTAGTAAGCGGTCATGGGTCAATCCTCGTATGAAGTGTTGCTTTCTGAGGTCGGCATTCTAGTGATTCCTTAGATGCGGTAAAGTCATTACCTATCTGATTTGAAGATGGGTTACAGCATGAGTATTCAGTGGAACCTGGAGCAGATGCAGTTGTTCGTCAGCGTCGCCGAGCAGCGCTCGTTTTCTGCCGTGGCCCGCGACCAGCGCAAGGCGCAGTCGGCTGTCAGCAGTTCGATAGCACTGCTGGAGGCGGACCTGGGTGTCAGCCTGTTCGAGCGTAGCAGCGGCCGCCAGCCACGGCTGACCGAGGCCGGCAGCGCCTTGCTGGAAGAGGCGCGGGAAGTGTTGCGCCAGTGCGAGCGCCTCAATGGCCGGGCGCAGGCCTTGATGCGTGGCCAGGAGGCGCGCCTGCGCCTGGCCCAGGACGAGGCGATGCCCTATCAGCCGGTGCTCGACAGCCTGGAGGCGCTGGCTGAGCAATTCCCCAGCCTGGAGGTGCAACTGGCCAGTGCCGCCCAGGGCGATGTCGCGCGCAAGCTGGTCCAGCGCCAGGCCGACCTGGGCCTGCTGTTTTATCACGAGCAGATCCCTGAAGCGCTGGAGCGGCGGGTGCTGGGCAGTGTCGAGATGGTCACCGTGTGTGGCGTGGGGCATCCGCTGGCAGCGGGTGGCCAGGTCAATTGCCAGCAAATGGCCCAGCACCGGCAACTGTTGATGGCCACCCATTCCAGCGTCTACCCCGGCAGTGAACAGGCCAGTCCGCAGGTCTGGCGCGCCGACAGCTTCTACGTGCTGGCGGAATGGCTGATGCGTGGCCTGGGCTGGGGTTGGTTGCCCCGGCACGTGGTGCAGTACCCCGCGTATCAGGGGCAGATGGTCGAACTGCTCAGCGAGTGGACGCCGCCGGCGCTGGTGGTGGAGCTGGTCTGGCGCCGCGATGAGACGCTGGGGCCGGCGGCGCGGTGGCTGGCCGAACGTTTTGCCGTGCAGTTGCAGGCGATTGCCTGAAAAAGTCGATAAACTCCGGCCCCATGAACAGAACCCTCTATACCGCATTGTTTTACCTGGGGCTGCCATTGGTGGCGATTCGACTGTGGCTGCGCTCGCGCAAGGCGCCGGCGTACGCCAAGCGTATCGGCGAGCGATTTTCCATCGGCCTGCCACCGATGGCGCCCGGCGGGATCTGGGTGCACGCGGTGTCGGTGGGCGAGAGCATCGCCGCGGCGCCGATGATTCGTGCGCTGCTGGAGCGTTATCCACAGCTGCCGATTACCGTCACCTGCATGACGCCGACCGGCTCGGAGCGAATCCAGGCGTTGTTCGCCAATCAACCGCGGATCCAGCACTGCTACCTGCCGTACGACTTGCCTTGTGCCGCCGCGCGTTTTCTCGACCGGGTCCAGCCCAAGCTGGCGGTGATCATGGAAACCGAGTTGTGGCCCAACCATATTCACCAATGCGCCAAGCGCGCGATTCCCGTGGCGCTGGCCAACGCCCGGCTCTCCGAACGCTCGGCCAAGGGCTACGGGCGTTTTCGCCAACTGACGCAGCCGATGCTCGCCGAAATGAGCCTGTTCGCTGTGCAGACCAATGCCGAAGCCGAGCGCTTCCGGGCGCTAGGGGCGCGGGCGGAAACGGTCGAGGTAACGGGTTCGATCAAGTTCGACCTGAGCATCGACCCGACCTTGCTGCAACGCGCCAGCGATCTGCGTGAGCAATGGCAGGCGAGCCAGCGACCGGTGTGGATCGCCGCGAGCACCCATGAGGGTGAGGACGAGGTAGTGCTGGCGGCTCATCGGCAGTTGCTCGCCAGCCACCCGGACGCGTTGCTGATTCTGGTGCCGCGTCACCCGGAGCGCTTCAACTCGGTGTTCGAGCTGTGCCAGCAGCAGGGTTTCAACACGGTCCGGCGCTCCAGCGGCGCGCCGGTCAACGCCGATACCGCGGTGCTGCTCGGCGACACCATGGGCGAACTGCTGTTTCTCTATGCCTTGGCGGACAGTGCGTTTGTCGGCGGCAGCCTGGTGCCGAACGGCGGGCATAACCTGCTGGAGCCGGCGGCATTGGCCAAGCCGGTACTCAGTGGCCCGCACCTGTTCAACTTCCTCGAGATCGCGGCGTTGATGCGCAATGCCAAGGCCCTGCAAGAGGTGGAGGACGCCCATGGGCTGGCGGTGGCGGTGCAGCGCCTGTTCGAACTGCCGCGCGATGCGCAGCAAATGGCCGAAGCGGGATTGACCGTGATGCGCGCCAACCAGGGCGCGTTGCAGCGGTTGCTGGATGGGTTGGGGCGGTTGCTCAAGGGTTGATCAATTTACACAACCTGTGGGAGCGAGCCTGCTCGCGATGACAGCTGCACATTGAAGACCAATGTTGACTGATCTACCGCTATCGCGAGCAAGCTCGCTCCTACAAGGGTTTGAGTGTCAGCTCAAGGTCGGGCTTTCAACTGTTCGGCCGCAGCCTTGGCCAGGTCCGGTGGCAGGAAGTCTTTGTCCGGGTTGTAGTCGGCCTTGAGGTAGCGCTTGAGGTCTTGCAGGTCGCCCGGGCTCAGGGTGCCGGCCGCCTGTTTCAGGCGCAGGTTGTCGAGGATGTAGTCGTAGCGGCTGTTGTTGTAGTTGCGCACCGAGGTGTACAGCTGGCGCTGGGCGTCGAGCACGTCGACGATATTGCGGGTCCCCACCTGATAACCGATTTCAGTGGCTTCCACCGCGCTCTGGTTGGAGATGATCGACTGGCGGCGCGCTTGCACCTGCTCGACATCGCTGTTCACCGCGCGGTGCAGGTTGCGGGTGTTCTCCACCACCTGGCGGCGCAGCGATTCACGTTGTTGCTCGCTCTGGTCCAGGCGTGCATACGACTCGCGGACCTGGGAGTTGATCAGGCCACCGCTGTAGATCGGAATATTCAGCTGCAGGCCGACGGTGGTCTGGGTCACGTCACCACTGTAGGGCGGAAAAGGAGGGTTCGGGTTGGCGAAGCCGAAGGCGTCGTTGTCACCCTTCTTGTACTGCGCCACGGCATCGAGGGTCGGGGCGTGCCCGGCCTTGCGTTGCTTGAGGGTCTCTTCGGCCGCGCTGACCGCGTAGTTGCTGGCCAGCAGGTTGAGGTTCTGCTGGGCTGCGGTGTCGACCCAGGCCTTGGCGTCATTGGGCGCCGGCGGCAGGATCGGCAAGGTGTGGACGATGCCCTGGATCGAGTTGTACTGCCGGTTGGTCAGGGTGATCAGGGCCTCGAACGCGTCGTCCACCTGTTGCTGGGCAAGGATCCGGTTGGCGCGGGCAGTGTCATAGCTGGCTTGCGACTGCAGCACGTCGGTCTTGTCCGAGAGGCCGACGTCGAAGCGCTCGTTGGACTGGTCCAACTGGCGCTTGAAGGCGGCTTCTTCGGCTTTGGTCGAGGCCAGGTTGTCCTGGGTGCGCAGCACGTTGAAGTAGGTCTGGGCGGTCTGCAGGATCAGGTCCTGCTCGGTGGCCGAGAGCTGCAACGCGGCTTGTTCGTTGACATCCTTGGCGGCCTGGAACTGGAACCAGCGGTCGGCGCGAAACAACGGCTGGGCCAGGGTTGCCTGGTAGAAATGCGCGTTGCGGTTGGCAATGGCCGCCGGGGTGTCGATGTCGGTGCGCACGTTGGCGATTTCCGCACCACCGGAGAGGTTCGGCAGCAGGCCGGCGCGCGACTGCGGCACGACTTCCTTTTGCGCGCCGTATTGGGCACGGGCCGCCGCGAGGTCGGCGTTGTTGTCGACTGCCTCCTGGTAGACGCTGACCAGGTCGGTCTTGGTCGACAGGGGCGTGTCTGCTGCCCAGGCCATTCCATTGGACGCACAAGACACGGCGAGAGCCAGTGAGAGTTTGCGCAGCATGAGGCGATCCCTAGAATTGAAAATGCGACAAGAAATAGAGCGCCAAGCTACGGCGCGGGCCCGTCAGCGTCAAGGCGTGGCATGGCGTAGCGAGTGTAGTTGTGGTGACCTGGGGCAACAATCCTGCAATTACGCCATTCATCACGCTGTTTAATCCGGGGTTGGCGTTCTTGGGTGGTTATGTCTAGACTGGCCGGGTTCTTGTCGGGGTGCCTTGCTATGAGGCTGAGATCGAATAATTTCGGATCCCGTTGAACCTGATCAGGTTAGCGCCTGCGTAGGGAACAAGATTTCTCGTCACCCGGCGAGTCCTCTTGTGCTTCGTCCGGGATATTGTTCGACAATCGAACGCTTCGCGAGATGATGCACAGCACCAGTCCTGGTGCCTCCGTGCCTTTCAGGTTCTGCTCCGACAATCCACTGCCTGGATGCTGTCTGGAGAGCCCGTGATGACCACAAAACTAAAAAATGCGACCCACCTGAGTGAATCGGCCAAGGTCGATCAACAATCGGTGCAGCCCTTTACCTGCTCGCAAAAGATTTATGTCCAGGGCACGCGCCCGGACATCCTGGTGCCGATGCGCGAAATCAGCCTGGACGTCACCCCGACCGACTTCGGCGGTGAAATCAATGCGCCTGTCGTGGTCTACGACACCTCCGGCCCCTATACCGACCCGAACGTCATCATCGACGTGCGCAAAGGCCTCGCCGACGTGCGCTCGCCGTGGATCGAAGCCCGTGGCGACACCGAGCGCCTGCCAGGCCTGAGTTCCAACTTCGGCCAGGAACGCCTGGCCGATGCCGAGCTGACCAAGCTGCGGTTCGCCCACGTCAACAACCCGCGCCGCGCCAAGGCCGGGGCCAACGTCAGCCAGATGCACTACGCGCGCCAAGGCATCATCACCGCCGAGATGGAATACGTCGCCATCCGCGAAAACATGAAGCTGGAAGTGGCCCGCGCGGCCGGCCTGCTGGACCAGCAACACGCCGGCCACAGCTTCGGCGCCAGCGTGCCGAAAATCATCACCCCCGAATTCGTGCGCGAGGAAATCGCCCGCGGTCGCGCGATCATCCCGGCCAACATCAACCACACCGAACTGGAACCGATGATCATCGGCCGTAACTTTCTGGTGAAGATCAACGGCAACATCGGCAACAGTGCCCTGGGATCGTCCATCGAAGAAGAAGTGGCGAAACTGACCTGGGGCATTCGCTGGGGTTCGGACACGGTCATGGACCTGTCCACCGGCAAGCACATTCACGAAACCCGTGAGTGGATCATCCGCAACTCGCCAGTCCCAATCGGCACCGTGCCGATCTACCAGGCCCTGGAAAAAGTCGGCGGCGCCGCCGAAGACCTGACCTGGGAGCTGTTCCGCGACACGTTGATCGAGCAGGCCGAGCAGGGCGTCGACTACTTCACCATCCACGCCGGCGTGTTGCTGCGCTATGTGCCGCTGACCGCCAAGCGCGTGACCGGCATTGTTTCCCGTGGTGGTTCGATCATGGCCAAGTGGTGCCTGGCGCATCACAAGGAAAACTTCCTCTACACCCATTTCGAAGACATCTGCGAAATCATGAAGGCCTACGACGTCAGCTTCTCGCTGGGCGACGGCCTGCGTCCGGGCTCGATTGCCGACGCCAACGACGCTGCACAATTCGGTGAGCTGGAAACCCTCGGCGAGCTGACCAAGATCGCCTGGAAACACGACGTGCAGTGCATGATCGAAGGCCCGGGCCACGTGCCGATGCAGTTGATCAAGGAGAACATGGACAAGCAGCTGGAGTGCTGCGACGAGGCGCCGTTCTACACCCTCGGCCCGCTGACCACCGACATCGCCCCGGGTTACGACCACATCACCTCGGGCATCGGTGCCGCAATGATCGGCTGGTTCGGCTGCGCCATGCTCTGCTACGTCACGCCCAAGGAGCACCTGGGCCTGCCGAACAAGGATGACGTGAAGACCGGGATCATCACCTACAAGATCGCTGCCCACGCCGCCGACCTTGCGAAGGGCCATCCGGGCGCGCAGATCCGCGACAACGCCTTGAGCAAGGCACGGTTCGAGTTCCGCTGGGAAGACCAGTTCAACCTCGGCCTGGACCCGGACACCGCCCGCTCGTACCACGATGAAACCCTGCCGAAGGACTCGGCCAAGGTCGCGCATTTCTGCTCGATGTGCGGGCCGAAATTCTGCTCGATGAAGATCACCCAGGAAGTCCGCGAGTATGCGGCCAACCAACGGATCGAAGCGGTGGACGTGGACGTCGCCCAAGGCCTGGCCGAACAGGCCGAGCGCTTCAAGCAGGAAGGTAGCCAGCTGTACAAGAAGGTTTGATCTGACCCGAAGGGTCGGGGCCTGAGAGGGCCCCATCGCGGGCAAGCCCGCTCCCACAGGATTTATGCAGTCCATGTGGGAGCGGGCTTGCCCGCGATAGCGATCTAAACAACAAAAAATGTTCCTCTGAGATAACACCCTTGAGCATTCAACCCAGCACTTACTCCCCCGATATCGCGGTGCCGAGCGACAAACGTGTCTTCGGCGGCCGTGATCTGTTCTCCCTGTGGTTTTCCCTCGGCATCGGCCTGATGGTCCTGCAGACCGGCGCCTTGCTTGCGCCGGGCCTGGGCCTGTCGGGTTCGTTGCTGGCGATTTTCCTCGGCACCCTGGTCGGCGTGCTGCTGCTGGCGGCCGTCGGCGTGATCGGCAGCGATACTGGCCTGTCGTCAATGGCCGCGCTCAAGTTGACCCTGGGCAGCAAGGGCGCAAGCCTGCCGGCGCTGCTCAACCTGCTGCAGTTGATCGGTTGGGGCTCGTTCGAGATCATCGTCATGCGCGATGCCGCCAGCCTGCTGGGCGCCCGCGGATTCAGCGAGGGCAGCCTGATGGCCAACCCGCTGATGTGGACCCTGTTCTTCGGCGCCCTGGCGACCCTGCTGGCGGTGAGCGGCCCCCTGACGTTCGTGCGGCAGATCCTGCGCAAGTGGGGCATCTGGCTGTTGCTGGCAGCGTGCATCTGGCTGACCTGGAACCTGTTTGCCAAGGCTGACCTGGCTGCGTTGTGGGCCCAGGCCGGTGACGGTTCGATGCCGTTCGCCGTGGGCTTCGACATTGCGATCGCCATGCCCCTGTCCTGGCTGCCGCTGATTGCGGACTACTCGCGGTTCGGCAAGCGCGCGAAAAATGTCTTCGGCGGCACAGCGCTGGGCTTTTTCATCGGTAACTTCTGGCTGATGAGCCTGGGCGTGGCCTACACCCTGGCGTTTGCCCCCAGCGGTGACGTGAATGCCTTGCTGTTGGCGCTGGCCGGTGCCGGCCTGGGGATTCCGCTGCTGTTGATCCTGCTCGACGAGTCGGAAAACGCCTTTGCCGATATTCACTCGGCGGCAGTGTCCAGCGCGACCCTGTCACGGCTCAAGGTCGAGCACCTGGCCCTGGCCATCGGTGTGATCTGCACCCTGATCGCGCTGCTGGCGCCACTGGCCCAGTACCAGAACTTCCTGCTGCTGATCGGCTCGGTGTTCGCGCCGTTGTTCGGCGTGGTGCTGGTGGATCACTTCATCCTGCGCAAGCGCGGTGCCCAGGCGACCTGCGCGGCGTTGCGCGGGTCGGCCCTGTGCGCCTGGTTGGGCGGGGTGGTTACCTATCACTTGCTGGCCAATTTTTATCCCGAGCTGGGCGCAACCCTGCCGGCGTTGATCCTGGCAGGGCTGTTGCAGCTGGTGCTGGGCCGCATCGTTACTTTCGGGCGGGAAACAGCTCGGGCTTGAGGATGCCACCCAGGCGCGAATAAGGAATCTTCAACTCGACGTGGCCCAGGGCGTAAGGCGCAATGGTGTTCACGTCGTACTTGAGCATCACCCCGGCGGTGGTCAGGGCAACGTTGGGGGTTTGCTTGAACGGCCAGGCCTTGAGGAATTGCGCTTCCTGATCCAGGCGGGTGCTGATCAGCCAGCTGTTGTGCGCCACCTGGGCGGCTTTCCAGAATGCCTGTTCCTCGCCCGGCTTGAGCATATCGGCCAGGGTCAGCACCTTGTGCTCCTGGCGCGAGTAGTTGATGAAGCCGCGTCCCGGCTTGCCAGTGGCAGTGCCGTTGTCCAGATAGCTGGACAGCTCGATGATCACCAGTCCGTCATGCTGCTCGCGTACCTTGGCCTGCAAGTAGCTGCTGTTGCGCGGGGCGGCATCGCGCAGGAACTGCTCGCGATAGGCCGCCAGCGAAGCCGGCAGTGGTGCATCGGCGGTGGTGGGGGTCATTTGCAGCAGGCGTCGTTCGATGATGCCATCCAGTTGCGGTTCGCCGGGGAAGCGCACGAGATCGATGTTGACCAGCGGGCATTCGGCACCGGTGCAGCCGGGCTTGATAGTCTCTGCGGTGTCGCGCAGGGTTTCCAGCGGCGCCTTGTAGCTAGGCTCGAACAGGCTTTGGCAGGCGCCCAGGGTCAGGGCGATACAGGCCACGGAGGCGATTTTCAAAAGTGACATGGGCGTCCTTCATGGATCAAGGGTAGGCAAAAAGTTACCGGCTTCGACTGCCAGCGGGGCGGTCAGTTCGCCACTAAGCTCAATAGTGTCAATTAGAGTAGGTTTGCCCCCCTGCCGTCTATCCCGGCAACTGCAAAGGGGCTGCATCAAAGGTGGCGAGCGCGTTAGGATGGCGCGAAGTCGAGGTTGGAGCCTCGTAGCGGATCTGCAGTAGACGAGGATTGTGATGACTGACTTTACCAATGCCACCCCGACTGTCGTCGACGTCGTGCGCACCGAGAACTGCCACAAGGGCTTCTACCAGCTCGACCGGGTACACCTGCGCCATGAGCTGTTTGCCGGTGGCATGAGCCGGGAAATCAATCGCGAACTGTTCGTGCGCCACGATGCAGTCTGCGTCCTGCCCTACGATCCGCAGCACGACCGGGTGGTGTTGATCGAACAATTTCGCGTGGGGGCCCTGGGCAAGACCGACAACCCGTGGTTGATCGAGCTGGTCGCCGGTCTGATCGACAAGGACGAACAACCGGAAGAAGTTGCTCACCGTGAAGCGCAGGAGGAAGCTGGGCTTGAGTTCACGGCGTTGTGGCCGATGCTCAACTATTTTCCGTCGCCTGGCGGTAGCACTGAATACGTGCACCTGTACCTGGGGCGGTGTGACAGTACGGGGGCTGGCGGCCTGCATGGGTTGCTGGAGGAAGCAGAAGATATTCGCGTCACGGTCTGGGACTTTGAAGATGCCCTGCAGGCCGTGCGTGATGGGCGGATTTCCAACGCGGCGAGCATTATTGCCTTGCAATGGCTGGCTTTGAACCGCGTTGAAGTGAGGGGGCTATGGTCGTAAACAAACAGCGCGACCGCTATCGGGTCGACCTGGTGGGGCTGCAAAGCGCCTGCGAGGCCAACTATGCCCGCTTGCTGCGGCTGCTGCCGGACATGCGCAATACGCCGGCGGCGCGGCGCATCGCCATGACCCAGGGCGACCAGATGCTCGGGGTGCTGACCCTCGAGGTCCTGCTGACCTGTCCCTACACCACCACCCTGCGTGTGCGCCAGGAACACAGCCTGCCCTGGCTGCCGGTGCCGCAGCTGGAGGTGCAGGTCTATCACGATGCGCGCATGGCCGAAGTGGTCAGCGCCGAACATGCGCGGCGCTTTCGCGGCATCTATCCTTACCCCAATGCCTTCATGCACCAGCCTGACGAAAAGTCCCAGCTTAACGTCTTCCTCGGCGAATGGCTGAGCCATTGCCTGGCGTGCGGGCACGAATACGAAGTGGTGCGTTAAGCGGCAGATGTGAACTGTGTCCGGTTCACGGCTTTCCTCTTTTACCCATGCCCCAGCATAATTGCGCCACTTATCCACCTGCGTGATCGCGCCTTGGGAGAACACCTTGCCGAGCGTATCGACTCTGACCGCCAACGACCCGGTCCTGCTGGTGCAGCTTTCCGACAGCCATCTGTTCGCCGAGGCTGACCGCACGCTGCTGGGCATGAACACCCGCGACAGCCTGTCGACGGTGATCGAACTGGTGCGGTTGCAACAGCCCCGGGTGGACCTGGTGATTGCCACGGGCGACCTGTCCCAGGACGGCACCTTGGCCTCCTATCAGCTGTTTCGCCGCTTGAGCGAGCAGATCGACGCGCCTGCCCGCTGGATTCCGGGCAACCACGACGAGCCGCAGGTCATGGCCCAGGCGGCCGTGCAGAGTTCGCTGCTGGAACCGTTGCTGGACATCGGCAACTGGCGGATCACCTTGCTCGACTCCGCCGTGCCGGGTTCGGTGCCGGGCTACCTGCAGGACGATCAACTGCAATTGCTCGCCCGCGCCCTGAGCGAAGCGCCCGAACGTCATCACCTGGTGTGTTTCCATCATCACCCGGTGCCCATTGGCTGTCCGTGGATGGAGCCGATCGGCTTGCGTAACCCTGAAGCGCTGTTTGCCGTGCTCGACCGCTTTCCCCAGGTGCGCGCCGTGTTATGG
The DNA here is from genome assembly GCF_044743405.1 of Pseudomonas sp. NPDC087626. Classification (NCBI taxonomy): domain Bacteria; kingdom Pseudomonadati; phylum Pseudomonadota; class Gammaproteobacteria; order Pseudomonadales; family Pseudomonadaceae; genus Pseudomonas; species Pseudomonas sp. NPDC087626. Next base: position 58,517 of record NZ_JBIUWJ010000024.1, on the reverse strand, counting down.
GGACATGTGCATCAGGAAATCGACCAACTGCGCAACGGCGTGCGGTTGTTGGCGTCGCCTTCGACCTGTATCCAGTTCGAGCCCGGCAGCGAAGATTTCCGGGTCGATACCCTGGCGCCAGGCTACCGCTGGCTGCGCCTGTTGCCCGATGGGCGGCTGGAAACCGGAGTGGAGCGGGTCATCGGATTCGATTTCACGGTCGATTACGGTTCTGACGGTTACTGAGCAGAAACACCGCTTCACGGCGATCGCGAGCAGGGATTACACCGACCCTTGTAGGAGCGAGCTTGCTCGCGATGGTCGTCAACGTTGACGCGTGCATGCAGGATAAACGCGGTGTTCTCCAGTTTATCGCGAGCAGGCTCGCTCCCACACAGGAAACAAATGTGGCAGCGAGCCTGCTCGCGATATGCCCGACTCCCTGTAAACTGCGCTTTCTTTTGCCGACCGCCAGGGAGCTCAAATGTCCGGTTCGATCCTCTACATCCACGGCTTCAACAGCGCGCCTGCGTCGAAAAAGGCCAGCCAGCTGATCGGAGTGATGGAGCGTCTGGGGCTGGCTGACCAATTGCGCGTTCCGGCCCTGCATCATCACCCGCGTGAGGCCATCGGTCAGTTACAGCAGGCGATTGCCGAGCTGGGACGGCCACTGCTGGTCGGCAGCTCACTCGGCGGCTACTATGCCACTCACTTGGCCGAGCTCCATGGCCTCAAGGCCCTGCTGGTCAACCCTGCCGTCAGTCCGCACCGGATGTTCGACGGCTACCTGGGGACGCAGCAAAACCTGTATACCGAACAGACCTGGGAATTGACCCACGACCACATCACGGCCCTGGCCGAGCTGGAAGTGCCGGCGCCCCAGGACCCGCGGCGCTACCAGGTGTGGCTGCAGACCGGCGACGAAACGCTGGACTATCGCCTCGCCCAACAGTATTACCGAGCCTGTGCGTTGCGCATCCAGGCCGGCGGCGACCATAGTTTCCAGGGATTTGCCGGACAGATGCCGGCCCTGTTGAGTTTTGCCGGCATTGGCGCAGATGTGTACCAGGCGATCGATTTCACAGCACTGTGAACCCTTGCCCCTATTTTCATGAACGACTGACGACGAGACCCCATGGCCACTCCCAGCGCTAGCTCTTATAACGCAGACGCCATCGAAGTCCTCTCGGGCCTCGACCCGGTGCGTAAACGCCCCGGCATGTACACCGACACCAGTCGGCCGAACCACCTTGCCCAGGAAGTCATCGACAACAGTGTCGACGAAGCCTTGGCCGGGCACGCCAAATCGGTCCAGGTCATCCTCCACGCCGACCACTCGCTGGAAGTCAGCGATGATGGCCGCGGCATGCCGGTGGATATCCACCCGGAAGAGGGCGTCTCGGGCGTCGAGCTGATCCTCACCAAACTGCACGCCGGCGGTAAGTTCTCCAACAAGAACTACCAGTTCTCCGGTGGTTTGCACGGGGTCGGCATTTCGGTGGTCAACGCCCTGTCGACCGAGGTCCGGGTGCGGGTCAAGCGTGACGGCAACGAATACCAGATGACTTTCGCCGACGGTTACAAAAAAACCGAGCTGGAAGTGGTCGGCAGTGTCGGCAAGCGCAACACCGGTACCAGCGTGTTCTTTGCCCCGGATCCGAAGTATTTCGATTCGCCGAAATTCTCCATCAGCCGCCTCAAGCACGTGCTCAAGGCCAAAGCCGTGTTGTGCCCGGGGCTGTTGGTCAGTTTTGAAGACAAGGCCACCGGCGAAAAAGTCGAGTGGCACTACGAAGACGGCCTGCGTTCCTACCTGGTGGACGCGGTCAGTGAGTTCGAGCGCCTGCCGGACGAGCCGTTCTGCGGCAGCCTGGCTGGTAATAAGGAAGCGGTCGACTGGGCGCTGCTGTGGTTGCCCGAAGGCGGCGACAGCGTGCAGGAAAGCTACGTCAACCTGATCCCCACGGCGCAGGGCGGTACCCACGTCAACGGTCTGCGTCAGGGCCTGCTCGATGCGATGCGCGAGTTCTGCGAGTTCCGCAGCCTGTTGCCGCGTGGAGTGAAGCTGGCGCCGGAAGACGTCTGGGAGCGCATCGCGTTCGTCCTGTCGATGAAAATGCAGGAACCGCAGTTCTCCGGCCAGACCAAGGAACGCCTGTCGTCCCGCGAGGCGGCGGCGTTTGTGTCCGGGGTGGTCAAGGACGCGTTCAGCCTGTGGCTCAACGCCAACCCGGAAACCGGCATGCTCCTGGCGGAGCTGGCGATCAACAACGCCGGCCGTCGCCTCAAGGCCAGCAAGAAAGTCGAGCGTAAACGCATTACCTCGGGGCCGGCCCTGCCGGGCAAGCTCGCCGACTGCGCCGGGCAGGACCCGATGCGCTCCGAGCTGTTCCTGGTGGAAGGTGATTCCGCCGGCGGCTCGGCCAAGCAGGCGCGGGACAAAGAGTTCCAGGCGATCCTGCCGCTGCGCGGCAAGATCCTCAATACCTGGGAAGTGGACGGCAGCGAAGTGCTGGCCAGCCAGGAAGTGCACAACATCGCCGTCGCCATTGGTGTCGATCCGGGCGCGGCGGACATGAGCCAACTGCGCTACGGCAAGATCTGCATCCTCGCCGACGCCGACTCCGACGGTCTGCACATCGCCACCTTGCTCTGCGCCTTGTTCGTCCAGCATTTCCGCCCGCTGGTGGATGCCGGTCACGTCTACGTGGCGATGCCGCCGTTGTACCGGATCGACCTGGGCAAGGAAATCTACTACGCCCTCGACGAAGCCGAGCGCGATGGCATCCTCGACCGCCTGGTGGCCGAGAAGAAACGCGGCAAGCCCCAGGTCACCCGATTTAAAGGCCTGGGTGAAATGAACCCGCCGCAACTGCGCGAAACCACCATGGACCCGAACACCCGGCGCCTGGTGCAATTGACCCTGGATGATTTTGCCGCCACCTCGGAAATGATGGACATGCTGCTGGCGAAAAAACGTGCAGGTGATCGCAAGTCCTGGCTGGAGTCCAAGGGCAACCTGGCCGAGGTTCTGGCCTGATGCGGAGCGGTTTTGCCCTCCCGTGGTTGTTGCTGGCAGGGGCTGCGTTCGCGCAGCCGGCGCCTGAGCTGACGATGCTGTCCGAGCATGCCGTGCAAGGCATGCACGGCGGCAATCTGTCGGGCCTGGCGCAATGCGGCAATGAACTGTGGACGGTTTCCGATCGCGACGATGGGCAGATCTACCGTCTCGCCACCGGCGAGGGTGTCTGGCAGGCCGAAGCGGTGCCCGTCGACGTGCCGCCGGTGCCTGACAGCGGCTTGCCCTGGGGGCTGAAGTCGCGCACCTGGGCGTCGTCGATCGTGCGCGGTGGTAACTTCGATTTCGAGGGCATCAGCTGCGACAAGGCCGGCAATCGCTACATCGTCAGCGAGGCCCATGCGGCGGTGTTGCAGGTGCCGCCGACGGGCGCCGCGCAATGGCTGAAGATTTCCCCGATGCTGGTGCGCGAAGCGCGGGCCAGTGGCATGTTGCTGCACTTCAATGCGCTGTTTGAAGGCCTGGCTGTCGACCCTGAGGGCAACCTGCTGTGGCTGGCGGCCGAGCGTGAGCGACGTGGGCTGTTGCGGCTCAAGCGGCAACAAACCGTGTGGGACTGCGACGGTGCCTGCGTGCTGCTCAGCGAAGCCGGCACACAGATGCAACCGGCGCAGTTTCCCCATGCCCGGCCGGTGTCCCGGGACTTCGCCGACCTGGCGTGGTTCGACGGCAAGCTCTTTACCCTGGAGCGCAACGCCTATGAAATCTGCCGCCGTGACGCGGTGACGGCCAAGGTCGAGCGTTGCTGGTCGTATGCCGCCGATGCCTTGCAGGCGCCGCGGCGTTATCCACAAGCCTACGGCTTGGCCGAGGCGCTGGTGATCGACGCCTCAGGTGCCTGGATCGGCATCGACAACAACAACGGCGCCCGGGTTGACGGCGAAGTCCGTCCGATCGTCTGGCGCTTCGCTGCGCCGCAGGGTGGCTGGAGCGCCAAGTCATGAGTCAGCAGGCGCCGGGAAAACGCGCCGGTCGGGTGTTGCTAGTGCTCGCCTGGTGTGCCGGGCTGTTCCTGGCAACGCAGTTTTTCGGCGCCTGGGAACAGCGTCAGGAAAACCCCAACACCCAGGTCAGTTCGCAGCAGGGTGAGGGGTTTATCGAGGTGAAGCTGGTGGGTAATGGCCAGGGACACTTCGTTGCCGATGGCCAGATCAACGGTCAGCCGGTGAACTTCATGCTCGATACTGGGGCCACCGATGTGTCGATCCCGGCGGGCCTGGCCCAACGGCTGAGCCTGGAAAAAGGTGCCGCGGTCACCCTGAGCACGGCCAATGGCCGCAGCCAGGGCTACCGGACCCGACTGCAACAATTGAAACTGGGCGACATTGTCTTGCATGACGTGCGCGCCCTGGTGGCGCCAGGCTTGAGCGGCGATCAAGTGCTGCTGGGCATGAGTGCCCTGAAACAACTCGAATTTACCCAGCGCGGCGGCACCTTGCTGCTGCGCCAGACCACGAAATGATGAGGCCCGCATGAGCGACTCCCTGGATCTCAGCCTGGACGGCGTAGAACGCCGCTCACTGGCCGACTTCACCGAAAATGCCTACCTCAACTACTCCATGTACGTGATCATGGACCGGGCCCTGCCGCATATCGGCGACGGCCTGAAGCCGGTGCAGCGACGTATTGTCTACGCCATGAGCGAGTTGGGGCTGGACGCTGACTCCAAGCACAAGAAATCCGCGCGTACCGTCGGTGATGTGCTCGGCAAGTTCCACCCGCACGGCGATTCTGCCTGCTACGAAGCCATGGTGCTGATGGCCCAGCCGTTCAGCTACCGCTACACGCTGGTGGATGGCCAGGGTAACTGGGGTGCGCCGGATGATCCGAAATCCTTCGCCGCCATGCGTTACACGGAAGCGCGGCTGTCGCGTTACTCCGAAGTGCTGCTCAGCGAGCTGGGGCAGGGCACGGCCGACTGGGGGCCGAACTTCGACGGCACCCTCGATGAGCCGCTGGTGTTGCCGGCGCGCTTGCCGAACATCCTGCTCAACGGCACCACCGGCATCGCCGTGGGCATGGCCACCGACGTCCCGCCGCACAACCTGCGCGAAGTCGCCACGGCGTGCGTGCGCTTGCTCGATGAGCCCAAGGCTACGGTCGAGCAGCTGTGTGAGCACATCCAGGGCCCGGACTACCCGACCGAGGCGGAAATCATCACGCCGCGCGCCGACCTGCTGAAAATGTACGAGACCGGCAAGGGCTCGTTGCGCATGCGCGCCGTGTACCACGTCGAAGACGGCGACATCATCGTCACCGCGCTGCCGCACCAGGTTTCCGGGGCCAAGGTGCTGGAGCAGATTGCCGCGATGATGCAGGCCAAGCCGTCCAAGGCTCCGCAGATCGCCGACCTGCGTGATGAGTCCGACCATGAGAACCCGTGTCGGATCGTGATCATTCCGGTCAACACCCGGGTCGATCATGAAGCCCTGATGCAGCACCTGTTCGCCAGTACGGAGCTGGAGTCCACCTACCGCGTCAACATCAACATCATTGGCCTGGACGGCAAGCCGCAGCTGAAGAACCTTCGTGCGTTGCTGGTCGAGTGGCTGGAGTTCCGGGTGCGCACGGTGCGTCGCCGCCTGCAGTTCCGCCTGGACAAGGTCGAGCGTCGCCTGCACCTGTTGGACGGCTTGTTGATTGCCTACCTCAACCTGGATGAAGTGATCCACATCATCCGCACCGAGGAGCACCCCAAGGCCAAGCTGATCGAACGTTTTGCCCTGAGCGAAATCCAGGCCGACTACATCCTCGACACGCGCCTGCGTCAGTTGGCGCGCCTGGAAGAGATGAAGCTGCGCGACGAGCAGGACGAACTGCTCAAGGAACAGGCCAAGCTGCAAGCCCTGCTGGGCAGCGAAGCCAAGCTCAAGAAGCTGGTACGCACCGAGCTGCTCAAGGATGCCGAGACGTATGGCGACGACCGTCGCTCGCCGATTGTCGAGCGCACCGAAGCCAAGGCGCTGACCGAGCATGATCTGCTGCCGAACGAGAAAGTTACGGTGGTGCTGTCGGAAAAAGGCTGGGTACGCTCGGCCAAGGGCCACGATATCGATGCAACCGGCCTTTCCTACAAGGCCGGGGACGGTTTCAAGACTGCTGCTGCCGGTCGTTCCAACCAGTTTGCGGTGTTCATCGACTCCACCGGACGCAGTTACTCGGTGCCGGCCCACACCCTGCCGTCGGCCCGTGGCCAGGGCGAGCCGTTGACCGGCCGTCTGACTCCGCCACCGGGTGCGACCTTCGAGTGTGTCCTGATGCCAGAGGATGATGGCCTGTACGTGATCGCCTCCGACGCGGGTTACGGCTTCGTGGTCAAGGGCGAGGACCTGCAAGCCAAGAACAAGGCGGGCAAGGCGCTGTTGAGCCTGCCGAACAACGCCAAGGTGATCCTGCCGCGTCCGGTCGCAGACCGTGACGAGAACTGGCTGGCTTCGGTGACGACCGAAGGTCGCCTGCTGATCTTCAAAATCAGCGACCTGCCGCAGCTGGGCAAGGGTAAAGGCAACAAAATCATCGGTATCCCCGGCGAACGTGTAGCTAACCGCGAGGAATATGTCACGGATATCGCGGTGCTGCCGGAAGGCGCGACGCTGGTATTGCAGGCCGGTAAGCGCACACTGTCACTCAAGGCCGATGACCTGGAGCACTACAAGGGTGAGCGTGGACGCCGGGGCAATAAACTGCCGCGAGGCTTCCAGCGGGTCGATGCACTATTGGTAGAAACTCTCAATTAAGCGGTCTAGAGCGCTCGATCTACGATTTAACGCGTAGATCGATGCTTTCGCGCTGGAGTCGCAAGGCATATTCACGGATGATATGGCCTTTCAAGCGCCGGCGTGGTCGAGCGTTCTTCATATTTTTTGAGTATTTTCACAGTGGCTGGCCTTGTGGCCGTCACCTGGATGGGATGATGACTGTTCTGCGCTTTCCTCTAATTTTGTTGCTCGCTGGCGTTCTTGGCCTGGCGGGTTGCAGCGTTCACCAGCCGGTGTCGCTGTATCAGCTGGACAGCGGCACCCCGGCACAGCCTGCGCAAAGCTCAGGCATGGCGGTGTTGCTGGGTCCGGTGTTGATTGCCGATTACCTGCAGCGTGAAACCCTGTTGCAGCGTCAACCGGACGGCAGCCTGCAAGCGTCGACCGATGGTCGTTGGGCGGGCAGCCTGTCTTCGGACATCAATCAGTTGCTGCTGCGTCAGGTCGCGGGTCAGTTGGACAGCCAACGCGTGGTCCTGGCACCGGCGACCCTGGGGTTCACCCCTGATGTGCAGGTATTGCTGTCGATTACCCGCCTGGACTCCGGCGAATCGCAACCGGCGGTGCTCGACGCCCAGTGGCGCTTGATCGATCGTCGCGGCCAGGTCCGCGATAACCGCATCATTCACCTGCAGGAGCAACATGCCGGCGGCACCGCTGCACAGGTCCAAGCCCAGGGCGTGCTGTTGCAGCGCCTGGCCGAGCAGTTGTCGGTGGCCCTGAAGCCGCTGGCCAACCAGCCACCTGTTGCCGAAGCTCCACGCAAGCCTGCTGCGGCAAAACCCACGGCCCCTGCCGAACGTGAGAAACAGCCGAAGATTCCGATGGCCGCGCCTATTCGCACGGACATGGAAGTGTTCCGCTTCTAAGCTGCACGTCGCCCCCACAAAACCCGCCCCGTGCGGGTTTTGTTGTTTCTGCCGACCCCGAAACTGCTGCTTGTAGGAGCGAGCTTGCTCGCGATGGACGTTAACGATGACGTGCATTGTCTGAATCAGCGCGTTGTTCTTGGGTTCTTCGCGAGCAAGCTCGCTCCTACCTGGTCCAATGGAGCTGCCCCCCCTTGGCAACTGCGGGACGCAATAAAAAGCCCGCAGGCGATTACTCGGCTGCGGGCTTGGGTGGGGCGCGATCGGGCCTAGGCGCGGGTCTCGTGCATGCGCGCCAGTTGTCGTTCCAGCATCGAAGGGTAGGGCTCCATCAGGCGCTCGACGCAGCAGGCGCCTTCAGGGCTGGCGATCGGACGGATGCGGGCACGCTGGCGGATCAAGGCGTCGTCGCTGATCTTGCGCTCCACCAGCAGCAGGTTACGGCTGTGCTGGGAGAGGGCGAGAGCGTCCTGGGCGGTTTCAGTCAACAGCAGGTCGATCTGGCTCAGGCCGAAGAGTTCTTCGCCCAGGGTCAGGCCCAGTTGCAATTGCAGGGTGATGCCGCTGTCGGCGACTTCGATCTGCAACTGATGGCCGAGGGCGCGCAACAGCTCACCGCAGCAGATGGCGTTGGTCAGGTAGTCTTCGCCGCTGTCCTGGGTGTGGAACAGCATCAGGGTGCTGCCGTCGTTGAGCGTGTGCAGCTCGCTCTCGTACAGCGATGCAGCCTGGTCCAGGCAGTCGCGGTAGCGGTCCAGCAACTCGGTCAGGCGTGCCCGCGGCAGGCGCCGCAGTTGCTCCTGGGCGCCCAGTTGCACGGCGAGCACGGCGCTGAACTGCGGCTGGCTGGAGGCGACGACCTTGGGCTGTGGCTTGACGACTACCGCGCTGGTGGCGCTGTCGCGAACATCGGCGAACGGGTCTTCATCGTCGTTCGTTTCGTCTTCTTCGGCGCTGATCACATGCCGAGGTGCCGCTTTCAGGCTAGCCACCGGGGCGCTTTCATCGAAGCTCGGGTCCCGCAGGTTGCGCACTTCGAACGCTGGCTCGTCGTCCTCGACATCATCCAACTCATCGATTTCCGGCTCGTCAACCACCGCCGGCGCTACCGGCTCAGGGGCAAAGCTGGCGTGCAGCTGGCGTGCCAGGTCGCCGATCTCGTCCTGGCGCTGGGTGGCCGGGGTGTGTTCGTCGATGTCACGCAGCCACACCCGCAATTGCATGAGTGGCGTGGAGATGTTGCGCCCCAGGCGCAGGCTCAGGGCCAACGCCAGGGCCAGCAGGATGGCGCTGAGAATGCCCATGCTCTGCAGGCTGATGGTCATCGGCTGTTCGAACTGCTGCATGTCCAGGCTGATGCGCAATTGCCCGGCCGACACGTCCTGGAAGGTGATCTTGCTCTCGTACATGCCCTGGGTTTCGCCCAGCAGGCCCTGCTTGGGACGTTGCCCCGCCTCGGCCAGGATCCGGTTGTCCACGCTATAAATAGCGGCGTGGGCCACCAAGGGGTTCTTGGTCAGGTTGTTCAGCAGCACGTTGAGGCTGAGGATGTCGTTGGACACCAGCAGCTCGGTGGCCGAGGTTGCCGTCTGGGTGGTCAGGCTCTGACCCAGGGCATCGGCCTGTTCGTGCATTGCCTGTTTGAACTGCAGACCCATCACGCAGGCGTAGATCACCAGGGCCAATGCGACCAGGATCACGTTATGGCTGGCAATGCGCAATGCAATCGGTACACGGCGGTGGCGCAGTGCACGGAAGATCAGCAGGAAGAAGTTATCGGGTTTGACTGGCGTGGGCCGGTTCACTGAGCTCGGCTCTTTTGTCCGTGGAGTTGACGCGCAGTATAGCGATAGCCCCCAGACCGGCAAAGCGCTCGCTGTGCCCGATGGTCACTGAATGTGGGTAGAATGCGGTTTTTTTCCACTTGCGGGGGTGCGCCTTGCGCGAAATCGTCCTGATAAACATCACGGGAGTCGACCGTCCGGGTCTGACTGCGGCCATTACCGGTGTTCTGGCCCAGGGTGGTGTGAACATTCTCGACATCGGCCAGGCGGTGATCCACGACACCCTGTCGTTCGGCATCCTGGTTGAAATTCCCGACACCGAGCAAGGCAAGTCGGTGCTCAAGGACATCCTGTTCACGGCTTACAAGCTTGATCAGCAGGTGCGGTTCACTCCGGTTTCCGAAGAGGACTACCAGCAATGGGTCGGCAACCAGGGTAAAAAACGCCACATCGTGACCCTGCTGACGCGCAAAGTGACAGCCGAGCAATTGCAGAGCGTGAGCTCGATCACTGCCAAGTACGGCCTGAACATCGACCATATCGACCGCCTGTCCGGGCGCATGCCGCTGGACACTCCGGCCGACAAGGGCAAGGGCTGCATCGAGTTTTCGGTGCGCGGCGAGGCGGCTGATCCGCAAGCGCTGCGGGCCGAGTTCCTCAGCGTGGCCCAGGAGTTGAACGTCGATATCGCGTTCCAGGAAGACTCGCTGTTTCGCCGCAACCGTCGCCTGGCGGTGTTCGACATGGACTCGACGCTGATCGAGGCCGAGGTCATCGACGAACTGGCCAAGGCGGCCGGCGTCGGTGAGCAGGTGTCTGAAATCACCGAGCGGGCCATGGCTGGCGAGCTGGATTTCCGTGCCAGCTTCAAGGAGCGCCTGGCCTTGCTCAAGGGCCTGGACGTCGGCGTGCTGGATTCCATCGGCGCCTCGCTGCGCTTGACCGAAGGTGCCGAAACCCTGTTCGCCGAGCTCAAGCGCCTGGGTTACAAGACGGCGATCCTGTCTGGTGGCTTCACCTACTTTGCCAAGCAGCTGCAAGCCAAGCTGGGCATCGACTACGTGTTTGCCAACGAATTGGAAGTGGTCGACGGCAAAGTCACCGGGGTAGCGGTCGAGCCGATTGTCGACGCCCAGCGCAAGGCGGATCTGCTGCGCGAACTGGCGCACAAGGAAGGATTACGTCTGGAACAGACCATTGCAGTCGGTGACGGGGCCAACGATCTACCGATGCTGGCGATTGCCGGGTTGGGTGTGGCGTTTCGCGCCAAGCCGCTGGTCAAGCAGTCGGCCAAACAGGCGATTTCCACCCTCGGGCTGGATGGAGTCCTGTATCTGCTGGGGTTCCGCGATCGCGACGGTCAACTCTGATACACCACCTATAAATGTGGGAGCGGGCTTGCCCGCGAAGAGGCCGGTACATTCAACATCTATGTTGATTGTGCCGACGCTTTCGCGGGCAAGCCCGCTCCCACAAGGTACAGCGTGGACTTTAGGCTTTTGGTGAGCCGAGACCCTGGCCCATCACCACTGGCGAACCTGCTGCCAGTTCTTCAGCCCACTGGATCTGGTCCGGACCAAACAAGACGATAGCCGTCGAACCCAGCTTGAAGCGACCCAGCTCCGCACCTTTTTCCAGGTGAATCGGTGCGCGGGCGGCTTCGTCGTAGCGGAAGGTCTTCAGTTCGCGCTTGGGTGGCGTGACCAGCCCGGCCCAGACGGTCTCGATCGAGGCAACGATCATCGCACCCACCAGGACCACGGCCATCGGGCCACGCTCGGTGTCGAAAATACAGGCTACACGTTCGTTGCGGGCAAACAGCTCCGGTACGTTTTCGGCAGTAGTCTGGTTGACCGAGAAGATCCGCCCCGGGATGTAGACCATTTCGCGCAGGGTGCCAGCCAGCGGCATGTGCACGCGGTGGTAATCCTTGGGCGACAGGTAGATGGTGGCGAAGTCGCCGCCCATGAACGGCGCGGCATTCGCGGTGTCGCCACCCAGCAGTTCCAGCACGCTGAAGCTGTGGCCCTTGGCCTGGAACACACGGCCGTGCTCGATCGGGCCGAGTTGGCTGACCGCACCGTCGGCCGGGCTGAGGATCGCGCCCGGGGTCTGGTCCAGTGGCCGAGCACCGTCTTTCAAGGCGCGGGTGAAGAACGCGTTGAAGTGCTCGTAGGCGGTCAGGTCTTCGACCAGCGCCTGGGACATGTCTACCTGGTAGCGCTTGGCGAACCAGGCGGTGAAGGCATTCTTGAACCAGCGCACGCGGCATTCGGCAATGCAGCCGGCCAGACGCGAGAGCAGGTGGTGGGGCAGCAGGTACTGGCTGAGGATAAACAAACGCTTTTTCATTAACTGTCCTTAAAAACCTTAAATCTCAACGGGCGTATCGGGATGGTTGCCCCATTCGCCCCATGAACCGGCGTAGCCTTTGACCCGCGGATAACCGAGTGCCTTGGCCACCAGATAGGTGAAGCCAGAGCGGTGGTGGGTCTGGCAGTGGGTAATCACTTCTTTGTCAGGGGTAATGCCAAGCTGCTCGAGGATCTGCGGCATGTCGCTGCGGATGCGCAACTGACGCGCCTGATCCATGCCCGCGGTCCACTCGAAGTTGATCGCACCGGGAATATGCCCGCCCTTGGCCGCCAGGACTTTCTCCCCGGAATACTCCAGCGGGCCGCGTGCATCCCAGATCGCCAGGTCGGCGGCGCCGAGGCGGCTTTGCAGGTACTCGCGGGTGGCCGTGGGGCCCTCGTGCAAGGTCAGCCCGACTGGGCCGCCGACCGCCGCCGGAACCTCGCCAGACAGCGGCAAGTCTTCGGCCTGCCAGGCCAGCAACCCACCGTCGAGGTAGTGATAGCGGTGGTGACCGATGACATCCAGCAGCCAGATGAAGCGCCCGGCCCAACCGCCGCCTTCGTCGTCGTACACCACGTAGACCGCATCGGGGTTATGCCCCAGCTCGCCGAACAGGGCTTCGAGTGCCGCCTGTGAAGGCATCAGGCCCGGTGCTGGCGGCTGGCCCAGTTGGGTGCGCTTCGGGTCGACGAAGCGTGCGCCGGGGATATGCCCTTGCGCATAGCGGGCGCTGCTGGTCAGGTCCACCAGGATCAGTTCGCGGGCGTCGAGGCGGGCGCGCAGGTCGCCCGGCTCGATCACCAACGGCAAGCCAGAGAAGTCAGGCATGTGAGGTCTCCAGAGCACAAAGGGAGACGATTGTAGCGCAAGCACTAACAGAGGGCTTGTGATCAATGAGGGAGGGGGGGCGAGCAGGCTCGCCCCCCAGGGGTCATCCCAGGTTCGGCACCTTGGCGATCACCGGCAGGCCCAGGTAGCGGCGCACGTCCGAGTCGGACTTGAGGCTGTCGTCGAAGAACTCGATCACGAAGGCCAGGCCGATCCCGCCCAGCAAGCCACCGACCAGCACGCCAATCAACACCATCCACAGTTTCGGGCTGACCGGCTTGGTATTGACGGTTGCCCAGCTCACTACCGAGACGTTGCCGATTTGTGAGCTGGCCTGTTCGTTGAGGAAGCGGGTCTCCTCGAGTTTCTCCAGGTACAGCTTGCGGCTGTCGCGCAGTACCCCGAGTTTCTGCTCCAGTTCCTTGAACTGGGCTTCGACGTTGTTGATTTCGTTGAGCCGGGTGACATCCGCCGCCTCCTGCTCCTTGAGGGTGGCCAGGCCCTGGCGATAACCGGCCATGGCCGCCTCGCTTTTCATCAGGTCATCGCGCACGCGGGCGTTGAGCGGGTTGATCCCGCGCCGCGAGTTGGTGTCGCGCTGGCCGCGTTGTTCGGCGATCCCGCGTTCGACCACGGTGATTTGTTCACGCAGTGAGCTGACCTTCGGATCGCTCGGCGACAGCCGTGCGATGGTGTCGGCCTCCTGGCGCTTGAGGTCAGTCAGCTGCTTGTTCATCTCGCTCAGGGCGTAGCTGTTGGAGCCTTGCTGGCCGTCGAGTTCGGTCACCTGGGGCAAGCCGCTCAACTGACTGCGCAGCACACCGATCTGCTTGTCGGTCTGCTCGACCATCAATGAGGTGGTATCGATGTTCTTGCGCGCATCCTTGAGCTTTTCGATCTGCATGCTGCGTTGCAGGTCGACATCCATGATCTGCCGGTCATTGCGGAAGTGTTCCAGGGTGCCTTCGATGCCCTTGATCTGGCCGTCGAGCTCTTCCAGTTGGGTAGAGATAAAGCCGGTCTGCTCACGCTGGTAGACCCTGACCCGTTCGGTGAGGTAGTGCTTGACCAGCTCGTTGACCCCCAATGCGGCGGCCTGCGGCGATTTGCTCTTGAGCGTGACCTCGATGATGTTGGAGCTCTTGACCGGTTCTGCACTCAGGTCATTCTGCAAGCGCGAGATGGCTTTGCTGCGCAGGTCGCGGTTGCCTGATTGCGGGAAGAAGAAGCTCTCGAGACCGGCGTAGGCCTGGGTAGCCATCTGCAGCCAGCCCTTGGGCGAGTACCAGGGATGGTTAATGTCGATGCCGGGAAACAGCACTTGCGGTGTCAGCTTGTCCACCACCTGTTCGGACAGGCCTTCGCTGGTGATGATCTCGGCTTCGGAGTGCAGTTGTTCTTCGCGCACCACCGACATCATCGGCGTGCGGAACTGGCTGCTGCTCAGCACCGGCATGTAGATGTCTTCCTGGCCCAGGCGCACCAGGAGGCGGGCGGTGGCGTCGTAGGTTGCCGGGTACACCTTGAGCCCGACAAAACCACCGATCAACACCGCCAGGAAGAAGCAGATCGCGACATAACGCCGCTTGAAGAGAATATTAAGAACGTCGCGGATACTCATGTTCATCCCCTCTTATTGGGCGTATTGGCGATACACGGCGGCGGCGGGCCGCTCGGTACCGTCCGCACGAATCAGGCCGAAATTCCCCAGGCCATCGGGGGACTCGTAGTCCTCCAGTGAAAACCAGTAGACCCGCTCGACATCGGCCGGCAGGTCGCCACGCAAGCCCTTGCCGAAGCTTTTGCCGCTCAGGTGCTGGTTGATGTAGTCCAGGGTGGCCTTGGTCTTGGCGCTCTGCTGGGCTTCGGTCACGCCCAGGGGCGGCGCGGCGACCACATAGCCCAGCTCAGTGATCCAGATCGGCTTGCTCGACTGGCGCAGGTGCATGAACAGTTGCAGGTTGAAGAGTTTGCCCAGGTAGGTGTTGTCTTCCTTGCTGCCGACAAACCCCATCTTGGCCAGGCTGCTTTCGTCGGCGTCCATGTCCTGGGGGGCGTTGATGCCGCTGGCGTCCTTGTTGAACAGGTACGGGTGCACCGCCAGGATGTCGAAGTACTCGCCGTAGGAGGGGTCGATATCCCAGAGCATCCACAGGTAGGTGATGTCATTGCGCGAGATACCGGCGTGTACCAGTTTGATGCTCGGCCGTTGTTCCGCCACCGCGTGACTCACGGCTTTCATCATCTTGACGAAGTCCTTGGGCTTGGGCGACGGCCCCCAGAATTGCGGGGTGTTGGGTTCGTTCCAGATCTGCCAGTAGGTGATGCCGGCCTTGGTGGTGGGGCCGTAGCGTTCGATACAGGCTTTGATGAAGGCGGCAAAGTTGTCGTAGTAGTCGCTCGAAGGCGCCAGCTCGTAGGTGCCGCTGGATTTGAAGGCGAGCATTGGCAGGGCCCAGTTCGGCGCGTAGTGGACGATCGGCAACAGCTCGATATCCTGCTCGGCGGCGGCCTTGACCAGGTTGTCCATCGGGGTCCAGTCGTAGACGCCTTTCTGGCCTTCCACCAGGCGCCACTCCCAGTCGATACGCACCTGCTTGACGCCCAGCGAACGGGCCAGGGCAAAGCGTGCGACCAGCTCTTCGTAGCCGCCACCGCCCCACTTGGCGTTGATCCCGTATTTCATCTCGGCCTGCGCCACGGGCACCAGCAAACAGGCGAGCAACCCCAGCAGCAGGCTGCTCCAGAGCCTCACGCGTGGATTAGAAGGTGCCATCCGAACTGTCCCCGCTGTTGTAGTTGCGGTTGACCGAGAAGCCGAAGTTGATGCCTTTGAACAGCAGCAGGTCGGTGATGTATTGCGTCACCCACAGGTTGGCGTTGGCAATTGGCGAGCGCGGGACATAGATCACGTCGTAGGGTTGCAAAGCCACGGCCATGTCGTTCTTGCCCAGCTCGATGGCCTGGTCGCTCAGGTCCAGGTGGTAGCTCTTGGGCTCGCCACTTTCCTGCTTGCGGATCAGCACCACGGATTCCGGGTGCGCGGTGTAACGCAGGCCGCCGGCACGGTAGATCGCCTGCATCACCGTGATGCCACCTTCCATGGGGATGACCTGGGGCTTGGCCACTTCGCCGCCGATGTACGCGCGAAAGCCCTTGAAGGACTTGACCATCACCGACACGCTCGAATCACTGAGCTTGCCCGTGTAGGCCTTGCTGATGGCCGCGCTCAGTTCGTCGGGCGTCAACCCGGCGGCCTTGATGTCCGAGACCCGCTGCATACTGATGAAGCCATCGGGCCGCACCGGGATCGCCTCGTCGTAGTCCTTGGCGGTGTAGAACTTGATGTCCAGGTCATCGCCGGGACGGATCAGGTATTTTCCGCCGGGCACCACCCCATCCTTGCCTAGCAGCGGCAAAGTCTGCGACCCAGCCATCTGTTCGGTCTTGATCGTTGTACAACCACTCAGCAGGCCCCCCATCAGTACAGCGGTTAGCAGAAACTTCGCGCTCGCCCCACACCAGTCCATGATCGCCATGTCCGTTCTTATCCCCAGGTGAAATTCATGTTTTTCTTGGCCACGGTTACAACCAGCGATACAACCACTCCGGAATAAAGTTGAGGGTACGATTGAGCACCACGCCCAGAATGTTGCCGCCGCTGTCCTCGAGGCGGTCGCATACGTACTTGGCGGCATGGCGTCGGCTCTTGTTGGCCTGTGCGACCAGCACAATCGAATTCATGTGGCGAGCGGCAACGATCGACACGGGGGCGAACGTCGGCGACGGCATGTCCCAGAGCACCAGGTCAAAGTGCTCGCGCAGGCGCTCGGCCAGTTTCGCCGGCGATTCACCGCCGTGGCCCAGCAGCTTCAGGCAACTGTTGACCGACAGGCTGATGCGTACCACCGAATGGTTCGGCACCCGCAGGCGCTTGAGGTCGCCGGCGAGCATTTCGGTGTCGTCGACATTGGCGCTGACTTCGATCACCAGCACGCTGCCGAAGGCGGCCGCCAGGTGGCTGGCGGCCTGCTGCGCGACAAAGGTGGTGCCGACCTTGCGCGCCACACCGATGAACATCAGTTGCGTGAGTGCCTCGTCAGTGGCGTCGCGCAGGACCCTGGCCATGATTTCCTGCATCGGAAACCTCAGTCTTGCCTCGTCTACACCCGCAGAGGGCACGATGGGATGACTGATTGCATTCATGATTGATTCTTCCTTAGTTGCTTATGCAATGGCTCGGGTGATTCGTTTGCCAATCTCGATGACCGGCTTTTCCAGCAACACATGCACGGCATACCCCACCCCAATCGTAGTCAGGCCCGCCAGGATCACCACTCCGACCGCGCCGAAGGGGGTCACGCTGACCACCTTGAACAACCGGCCAAAACTGGCGAGCACGAACGGGTGTGTCAGGTAGATCGCGTAGGAGGCATCGCCGATCTGCACCATCCAGTCCCGGCGCGTGGGCACGTGGCCTTTGGTGCGGCTTTGCCATTCCAGGGTCAGCCCGGCCAACATGAAGGCGCCATAGGACAGGCCAAAGCTCAGGACTCGGATCGGTTGTTCGCGGTTGAGTTGCCCCGAGTCGGCGAAGATCGACGCCAGCAATAGCAGGACACAGCCCGCCACGAACGGCGGCCAGAAGCCCCAGGCCCGGGCCCGCTGATAGATCTTGAAGACCCCGACCCCGATGGTGAATTGGATGATGAACAGCGAAAACAGGTGGTAGTCCCAGAAGTCGATCCCGCCGTGGACCCGCAGTGCCCATTTGGCCAGGGCCAGCACCGAGAGGGTCAGCATCACCCACGGCAAGGCGTTGATCGTGCTGAAGCGCATGACCAGGAAGACGATGGTGTAGAACACTATTTCATGTTCCAGCGTCCAGCCCACGAACAGGATCGGCAGGCCGGCTTGCGGCAGCATCAGCATCGACTTCAGCGCGCTGACCCAGTCGTGGCTGCCCGAGCCCATGGTCATGCTCGGGCTGTACAGCCACATCAGCACCACCAGCCCGGTAAACAGCACGTACAGCGGCACGATGCGAAAGACCCGGCTCAGGACCCAGCGCTTGGGCTGGAACGCACTGCCTGCCGAGACGTAGGTCATGATGAAACCGCTGATCACGAAGAACAGGTCGGGGGCCGAATACCCCACGCGCATGGCGTAGGTGCTGTGAAAGTCGGCCATCACCGGCAGTTTGCGGCCGATGTCTTCGACGTGCACCACCAACACCATCAGCACCGCCAGCCCACGCAGGCGCTGGACGCTGAGCAGCTCACCCTTGGCCACGGCCCAGGGCGCGATCGCCTTGCTGTAGAACCCGGCAAACTGGCGCAATACGGTCATACCCGCGCACTCCCGTAGATCAGTCCCAGGGGTGGATGGGCCGGTAAGTTGTGGGTGCACTGCTCATACAACGCGCGCAAGGCGCGGATGTGACCGTCGCGGCTGTGGTTGGCCTTGACCCACTCACGAGCGGCCCGCCCGAGCACCGCCAGGCGTTCGGGTTCGTCCAGGGCGCGCTGCAGGCCGGCGGCCAGGCCCTTGACACTGACATCGGTGACCAGCAGGCCGGTGTGGCCATCGCGCACGTAGTCGGCAATGCCGCCGACCGCGAACGCCAGTACCGGCGTCTCGAAGGCCATCGCTTCAATCCCCACCAAGGGACCGGGGTCGTCCCACACCGAAGGCAATACGAACAAGTCGGCGCCCTGGTAGTGCCCGGCCAGTTCTTCGGAGGCCAACCAGTCGATGAAGGTAATGCGCGAGGTCAGTTGCAGTTTTTCCGCCAGCCCACGGGCCGAAGCCAGGCGCGGGCCGCTGCTGATGGCGACCAGGCGCCAGTCACCCTGGATCTCGGCCAGGGCCTTGACCAACACCTCCAGGCCCTTGCCCTTGACGGCCTGGCCGGCAAACAGCAACTGCAGGGGACGTCCTTGCAGGGCAGGTTTGCCAACGGCCTGCGGCTGCTGGGCCTGTTGGTCGAACCGGCTGAAGTAAGGCACCACATGGACCCGCTGCTCGCTGAAGCCATTGATCCGCAGTACCCGGCCCATATGCTGGCTGCCAACCACGGCCCCGCGAAAGCGCTGGTACATCCCGCGTTCGTTGAGTTTGCCCGCCAGGTCCATCAGTCGTGGCATACGGCCACCGGCTTTCGGCGGACCGATCAGGCAACCATTCAAGGCGCAGGACCAGTCCAGCGGGCGCTGGCAACGATCTCCCGGAAAACGTCGACGGCCGCGGCGCAGGCACATCGACGTGTAGTCATGGAACGAGCGCATCAGCGCCAGGCCGCTGTTGGTCAATGCCGCCAGCAGGTCGCTGTCGCTGCACAGGTGCACGTGCACCAGGTCCGGCTCCCAGGCCTGGATGCGCTCCAGGGCCTGGCCGGGCGAATCGGCATCCCCCAGGCCGAGCAATTGCACCCCGGTGCAATCCAGGTGCGCCGGGACCTGTTGCCCCTGGTGCGCCACCAGGGTCCGGTCGCCCTGGGCGTTCAGTGCCCGGGCCAGGTCCAGCACGTAGTTGGGCAGGCCACCGATGCCCAGTTCCTCGACCAGCAGCATGATCTTCATCCAGCAACCTCTTGAGTCTTGACGCCGGTCAGCCCCAGGGCGCGGGCGGTACTGTCGGTCAGCCCCAGGCTCAGCAGCAGCACCAGGGTGAAGTGCATGTTTTGCAGCAGCAGCATGTCGACCATGGCAAACACGCAGTACGCGGTCAGGGTGCCCACCGCGGCCAGGGTGAAGGTGTCGCCGGGGTCGCCAACGCTGCGCTTCCAGCGCCGGATCAATTGCCTAAAGACCATGACAATGAAGGCCAGGTAGCTGAGCAGCCCCAGGGCGCCGGTGTCGGCGAGCAGCTCCAGGTAGGTGTTGTGGGCATGCGTCGACTGGTAGCCGAGTTCGACGTTGAGGGTCACGCCGCGGGCGTAGAATTCATCGCGGAAATTGCCCAGCCCGACCCCGATCAACGGGTTGTCGAACCACACGTCACGCACCACGCCCCAGATGGTCAGGCGGTCAATCACCGCATCCGGGCGGCCCGGCACCAGGCCGCTGAGGGTGCCGTCCCAACTGGGCCACAGGCCCAGGCCGATGGGGGCGATCACGGCCACCGCGATCAACCCCAGCACCAGGAATTTCCACAGCTGCGGGCGCAGCATCAGGCAGATCGCCAACAGGCACGCCAGCCCCCCGAGCAGCCCGCCTCGGGATTGGGCGGCCATCATCCCGGCGATGCTGATGACGATCCCCAGGCCCGCCAGGACCCTCAGGCCACCGCTGCGCGAGTTCAGCAGATGCGCCAGGGAGATGCTGAGCAGCATCACCAGGTACATGGCCAGGCCCTGCGCCCCACCAAAGGAACTGCCCGCCCGGCCGGAGATATCGAAGGTGTGGTGGATCGCCGGTTCGTCACCGCTGGGGCCAGGCACCGGGATGCCCAGCATGCCGGTGAGCGTGTGGCCGTGGGTGGCATACTCCACCAGGCCATCGATGGCAAAGAAGACCGGAGTGCAGATCAGGGTGATCGCGGCGAAACGCCAGAAGTCCTGATCCGGGCGAAATACCATCAACAGCACCGGCAACAGTACGAACCATTCGACGACCCGCAATGACTGCTTGATGCTGGCGCCGGGGGCGATGGAGCCCAGTTGTGCGAGGAACACCGCGATCAGGAAGGGCGTGATGGCGATGATCAGGAACGGTACGCGCATCCGCCCCAGGTGCGGCGCTTGCGGGCGTTGCAGCATGAACAGCCAGAGCAGCGCCCAGAGCACGACAAGCGCATCGGCGGCGTTCAGTGGAATGCCACCGACGGTCTTCTGGATCGGGATGGCCAGGCTGATCACAAAACCCAGGAATAACCATTGCGGCCGGCGGGCCAGCAGCAGGACGCCGCCGAAGGCCAACGACAAGGCCATGCCCGCCAGGGGCATGTAGACCGTGGT
Organism: Pseudomonas sp. NPDC087626; assembly: GCF_044743405.1. Taxonomy (NCBI): domain Bacteria; kingdom Pseudomonadati; phylum Pseudomonadota; class Gammaproteobacteria; order Pseudomonadales; family Pseudomonadaceae; genus Pseudomonas; species Pseudomonas sp. NPDC087626. The sequence goes on along the minus strand of NZ_JBIUWJ010000024.1, from coordinate 37,905 downwards.
GAACGCCACCACCAACCCCAGAACCCCGGCCAGCACCACGCCCCGGCGCTGAGTCCGGTCATCGAGGGGCTCGTAGGGTGAGGGCTCAAACGCCATGGTCAACCACCTCGATGCGCAGGGGGTTGATCGACATCACCCGGGCATTGGCCCGCAGCAATGCCCGGGCTTCCTCGCGCCGCGCCGGCTGCAGGACGGCGGCCAGCAGGGTCTTGGCACTGGCGGCCAGCATCACCAGGTCGGTCAGCAGTTTGAGCAGCAGCACTTCGGCCAGGCTGCGGTGCTTGCGGTACAGCCGATAGCGGCTGCGGCGCAGCTCATAGCGCATGCGCAGTGCGGTTTCACTCGGCGCCTGGCGACGCTGGCCAGCGGGCGCGCGTCCGGAGGAGCTGCCGCCGTGGTGCAGAATCCGCGCGTCGGGCACCAGCAGCAACTCCCAGCCGGCGTTGCGGGCCCGTACGCACCAGTCGACGTCTTCGTCGTACATGAAGAAACCTTCGTCAAACAGCCCGACGCTTTGCAGCAATTCGCCGCGGATCAGCATGCAGGCGCCATGCAGGCGCTCAAGGCTGATGGGGGCCGACTGGCCGTTGGCCGGGAACTGCGGGCCGGTCAGCATGCGCTTGACCATCTGCGTCAGGCTGGGGAAACGGCAGGGGAAATCCTGGTCGGCGCCATCGCTGGCATTGACGACTCGGCCACTGACCGCGCCCACCTGCGGTTGCAGTTCGAGGACTTCGATCAGCCGGTCGAGGGTGCCGGCCTCGACCTGGGCATCACTGTTGAGCAGCAGCACGTAGTCGCTGCGCAAGCCGCGCAGGATCAGATTATTGCCGCCGCCAAAACCCAGGTTGTTTGGCGAGGCGATCAGTTGAATGTCCGGGCACTGCTGGGCGATGACCGACACGCTGTCATCGCCCGAAGCGTTATCGACCACGGCAATGGCCAGCGTTGCCCGGCTGGGCGGGAAACGCTTGAGCGATGCCACGCACTCGACCACCAGTTGCGGTGTGCGGTAATTGACGATGGAAACCGTGAGCGTCTTCATCACGCATACCCCTGGAGCAATCGACTCTCATCATGCAGGCGGGCGCCGAGGGCTTGGCAATGCTGCCTGAGCGCCGTGGCAGTCAGGCCCGGGATGCCATAGGTGGCCCGGGCGGCGGCGATATCCAGGCGGAACCCGTCGAATTCGCGCAGGTTGGTCACCAGTAACTCACCGCTGCCAAAACCTTCGATTAACCACTGGGCAATACGCCCGGTGGGCGTGCCGATGCCTGAGCCAAGATTGAAGATGCCTGGCTGCGGGTCTTGGGCGATTCGTGCCAGCCAACTGGCGAGGACTTCCACGGGGAGGAAATCGCGTTCGACGAAGGGGCTCATGTCCAGCACGATGCGCTGCTGGCCAAGCAGGCTGCGCAAGGCGATGGCGAAGAAGTTGCGCCGGCTTTCCTCAAGTTCGTAGCCGAAGATATTGCTCATGCGCACGATGGTCAGGCGCTCGCCGAGCATCTGCGTGATCGCCCGTTCGGTGATCAGTTTGCCGATCCCGTAGGTCGCCACGGGCTGGGGTTCCTGGGATTCGTGCAAGGCCTGGTCATTGATCGCGGGGCCGTACACCAGGCGTGAACTGGCCATGATGTAGCGCACCTGCGGCAGCGGTTCGATGCGCCGGGCCAGGGCCAGCTCGAAGTCCAGGGCGTGTTCGTAGCCGTTGCGCAGGGCGGGGTTGTACGCCAGGTTCAGCACCTGGCTGGCACCGTCGAGCCAGGTGTCGCTCGCGAGGGCTTCGCGGTGGCCGATAAACCCCCAGCCAGCCGTCTGCTCGCACTGGCGCAAGGCCTGGGCGATCAGGCTGGTATCCCCGACGACGACAATGCTCATGGCTGGTTCCAGAACATTGAATGCATGCTCATCCGCCGGCGCCATGCCAGCGGTACCCGTTGGTAACGCTCACCGAGCCAGTAGCCCAGGTACTTGCCCGCCGTGCGCAGCAGGATGGAAAAAACTGCCAGGGGCTGGCCGCGCTTGAGTGCAGCCTGGATCTCGACCTTGACGAACCGCAAGCCTTCGCCGGACGTCGACAGGCGCGCCTTGCTCAGTTCGCTGTCCATGGCAATCAGGGTGCCGATGTCGAAGTAGCGCTTGAATTCCTGGCTGATGCTGTAGTCGTGGCTGTGCACGGCCTGGGCCGCGGGTTCGTAGACCCGGGCATAACCCTTGCCGAGCAGGCGGATGGCTGCGGCCATGTCTTCGCCCAGGGGCAACTGTGTGGGGAATCCGCCGACGGCCTCCAGTGCGTCGCGACGATAGGCGGCAAAGGAGTTGGAGCAGAACACCGCCTTGATTCCGATACGCGCGATGTCTGCCTGGGTCGTGCGTTCATGACGATCGGGGTAATTGAACTCGCGAGCAAAACGTTCGGTGTCGGTGGCCTCCCGGCGCGGTAGCTGCTGGCCGTAGACCAGGGCCACCTGTGGGTCGGCAAAGGGCTTGAGCAAGCGTTGCAGCCAATCATCGCCCTGGGGGCAGGCATCTTGAGTGAGGTACACCAGGAACTCGCTGCCGGCGCACAACTGCAGCGCCAGGTTGCGGGTCTTGCCGTGGCCGAACTCACTGCGCTGGATGGTCACCAGGCGATGCCCGGCGGTCTCGATCATCTGCGGCGTCAGGTCGGTGGACGAGGAGTCGATGAACACCACCTCCCGAGGCGCCTGTTTCAGGGCGACGAGGGCCGGCAGCAGGGCCTTGAGGTGCTCCTGGGCATTTAGGGTCAGCACGATGATGCTGCTGCGCATTCCCAGATTGGCTTCCTCGTTCGGGCTGGCGACGGGCATCGATTCAAAATGCATTCTTGCCTCCCAACCCACCAAAGATGGTCTTGATCACGATCCACAAATCCAGCTCTGGCGACCAGTTCTGGATGTACTGCACGTCAAAGATGAAGCGCTCGGTCAGTGACTCTTCAGTGAAGGTATTGCCCCGTGAGCCATTGACCTGGGCCCAGCCGGTAATGCCTGGGCGGACCTTGTAGCGCTCGACGAAATCCACCACCACGTTCTCGTAGGTGCGGTCGCCGGCCTTGACGCCCGGCGGGTGAGGGCGTGGACCGATCACCGACATATCCCCCAGCAGCACATTGATGAACTGCGGGAACTCATCGAGGCTGGTGCGTCGGATGAAGTTGCCGATCCGGGTTACGCGGGCATCCTGGCGCTGGTTCAGGCAGATTTCGCCGGGCGTAGGGTCGAACCGCATGCTGCGAAATTTGTAGATCTGGAACAGGCGGTTGCGCAGGCCGTAGCGACCTTGGGTGAACAGCGCCGGCCCAGGCGACTCCAGGCGGATCAGGGCGCCTAGTACCAGGCCAATGGGCAGGAACAGCAACAGCACGACCGCCGAGAAGCTGATGTCGAACACCCGCTTGATCAACCGTCCTTCGATAGGCAAGGGGTTCATGCCCAGCAGCAACATGTTGCCGGGTCCGCTGTGCGGGCGACTGAGGAAGGGATGGCCGAGCACCGGCTCCTCGGGGGCGAGGTAGACGTTGCCCATCTGCCCGCGCAGGCGGGTGGCCAGCGAGCTGACCCGGTCGCCTGCCTGGTTGGGCAGGGCGATGATCACTCCGTCGATGTCCGGTGGCAGTTGGTCCAGCTGCGCGGTCCCCCCGGCGAGCAGGGGGAACGGCAGGGTGGAGGTATCAATGCGCGAGCTGCGGTCGTCGATGAAACCGATCACCACGATTTCCGGTTCCCGGGCGGTCAGGTAGCGCGCAATCGCCACGCCTTGCTCGCCAGCGCCGACGATGACCAGGCGCAGCTTGCGGTCCCAGGAGCGGGTGTAGCGCGACACGTACTGACCGGCCACTTGCGCAAAAAGCACCAGCATGATGAACAGCGCGAGGTAGGACCAGGGAGCCAGCATCGGCATCTGGCCGATCTCCATGAATACCAGCACCAGCAGGGTCACCAGTGCGCCGTTGAGCACCGAGCTGACCCAGCGCAGGGCTTTGCGGTCCTGGCGCGAAAAGCCTTTGTAGACCCGCACGGGCATCACCGCCGAGGCACAGACCACCACGAAACCGACCGTCCAGGCATCGGCCCACCAGCGATCCGTGAGCCACCAGTAGTGGACGTTGAGCAGCACGGTCGCGAGCAATCCTCCCAGCACCCGGCCCAGCCGAGTCAGGAGGATTTCCAGGCCAGCCAAGGCCGGGGCATCAAAACGGCGGGCCCTTTTTTTAGCACGCGTACCCTGCACCTGTGCGTCCGGGGCAGCGCCCGGGAGCGTTTCGCTAACTGACATGGAATATCCTCGCCTCAACTGCGCAAGTGACAACAACTCTGAGTCAGGAACTAAGGCCTTTGGAGAGCCCGTTGGAGACTTCCTGTACCGGCAGCAGGCCGGCGACTTCGACCTCGACGGCAACGGTCGCGGGCAACTCGCCAAACAACTCCGGGTAGCGCGCGAAGTTGTCGCGGTACCAGTCGACTAACATGCTGATGTCGTCGCTCAGGTTGTTTTTGGGCTTCCAGCCCATGTGCATGAGCTTGTCCCAGGACACTGAGTAACGCCCGTCGTTGAACGGCCGGTCGGGGATATAGGTAATGACGTCGCGCGAGGGTTTGTCGAAGGCCTTGCTGATAAGTTCGGCCACTTGCAGGTTGGTATATTCCTCGGTGGTGCCGATATTGTAGACCTCGCCGACTTCACCTTTTTCAGCCACGAACACCACCGCTTCGGCGAAGTCTTGTGCACTGAGGTAGTGCCGGCGATTGGTGCCATTACCATGCAGGGTCAGTTTGCGTCCGGTCAGCATGTGGCAGATAAAACGCGGGATGATCTTTTCCGGAAACTGGCGGATGCCATAGAGGTTGTTGGCCCGGATGATCACGATGGGTTCGTGGTAGGACTGCAGGTAACCCTGCAGGATCATCTCGGCCGCGGCCTTGGAGGATGAGTAGGGGTTGGTGGGGCGCAAGACCTCGTTTTCACTGGCCGCGCCTTCCATGACCTGCCCGTAGACCTCGTCGGTGCTGACATGGACGATCTTCCTGACCTTCTCCTGGCGGCAGGCTTCCATCAACGCATGGGTGCCCAGCACATTGGTTCGGGTGAACTCCAGGGAGTTGCCGAAAGAGTTATCCACATGGCTTTCGGCTGCGGCATGGATCACCAGGTCAGCGTCCTTGACCACCCTGCGGCACATATCCAGGTCGGCAACATCGCCGACCAGCAACTGCACGCGATTGGGAAACAAGTGATGGGAAATATTGCGAACATCGCCGGCGTAAGTCATCTTATCGAAGACCACAACTTTGGCGTCAGAGAAATGCCGGCAAACTTCGTCGACAATATGCGAGCCCGCAAAGCCGGCGCCGCCAGTTACTACTATCTTGCGCATGACGTTAACTCCTTGGCCAAAAACCTGAGTCTGATAAAACGTCCAATCCATTCGCCGACCCCTACTGCGCGGATCAAGGGTCCATAAGTGTTTTTTGTTACAGATAGCTCCAACGACAACAGCGAACTTGTGGCGTTTTGATACTTAATAGCCATTAGGCGAAGTTTGACTTTAGTCACTCACCTGTATTTCACCAGTGCAGCGGTTAGTTTTTTTTGCCATTACTTGGAACATAATCGCTAGCATCAAAAGGCCAGCAACATTTGCGCCACAATAGAACTGGGCCAGCAGCTCAAGCGACAACCGGTCGTGCCAGATCAAGGCCAGTACCAGCAGCACTGTCAGGTTGGTGCCGTGGTAGAACAGGTTGCTCACCGGCGCCCGCAAGGCCAGGAGCCCGAGTTGTATCGGTGCGGCGGCTGCCACGGCCAGCAGGCCGAAGGCCAGGTACACCAGCGCCGGCCCGCCTTTGCTGAAATCGGGTCCGTACAGCACGCCCAGTAACGGCTCCCCAGCCAGCCACGCCAGCAGCACGAACCCCAGGGCCGGCAGCAGGAATGGCAGCGCCCGCAGCAGCATATAGCGGAGCAAACGGGCCGGGCCTGCCTCTTGATAGTGCGCAATGAAGCGTGGGCGGAAATGATTGGTCAGGGCGATCAGCAGCGGGTTGATCAGGTTGGTGACCGCGATGCACGCCGCATACAGGCCGGCCATCGCCTGGCCGCCCCCCAGCAGCGCTAGCCAGGGGTACAGTTGCACGCTGGCGACATGGCACAACCCGCCGGCCACCAGCCAGCCGCCATAGCCGAGGAAGGCACGCCATTGAGTCGCCAGTTGCCTGATCGGTGGCCAGAAGAATGACGCCTGGGCCTGCGGCAGGTTCAGCGCAAAGGACAGGGCGCAAACCCCGGCGATGGCAAAGAACACTGTTTCAGCGCTGAGCCATCCACCCCAGGCTAAGACCCCGAGGGCGAGCAACTGGCCGACGGCACTGGTCAGGTCGAGGATCAGGGCTTGCCTGGAGCGGTTGATCACGTAGAAATGCCGCCGCAGAAATTCGCGCATCACCAGGCCCATCACCGCCAGGGGCAGGGCAGGCCAGAGCTCGCTGGGCAATCCCGCCCCGAATTGGTGCAGCAGGGTCAAGACCAACGCCACCACCAGGCCGAGCCCGGCGCTGCCCCACAAGGCGCTGCTGAACAGGGCGTGCGGCTCCCCTTCGCCACTGGCGCGCAGATAGGTGTAGGGCGTCGCGATCAGCGTGTCGCCCAACGAGATGATCAGGAAGCAGAAGCTCAAGCCCAGGGCGTAGGCGCCCAGGGCTTCTTGCGAGACGCAGCGACCCAGCACCAGGCCTGTGAGGAAGCTGGTCAGGCTCTGCGCCGCCTGGCCGCCGATCACCCAGAAAACGCCAAATCCACGACTACCCAGTCGTGCCCAAGAATGACTGCCAGACATAATTCCTGTCCTTGGAGATGGACTGTTGACGTATCACTCCCCGTCGTTGCTCGGGGGAGGGGCTGCGCAGGATGATCGCTAGTGAGTAAGGATTAGTATCACTTCGCCAGATTGGCAAATCCGTCGACGGAAAAAGCGGATGAGCGAGGGATCAACGCGCGCTATAGGTATTGAGAGCCTTTTCGATGCACTGCGCGGTTTTGCCGAAGGCCTGGACGGCGATGTCGGCAAACGCGCCGCCACCCTGGTCGGCGACCAGCAGCATGATCACTTTGCCTTTGTTGGTCAGCGAGCGCAGCAGCAAGTGCTCGCCGTCGAACAGCGAGCGCAGGCTGTCCGGCAAGTGGGCGCAAAACTGCGCTTGGTTGGCGGGTGTCAGGCGTAACTGCGCCGGTTGCGCCAGCAAGCGCTGCAGCACGCTGCTCTGGCCGACCGCCAGTTGCAGGGTGGCGCTGTCCTTGGGCAAGCCCCAGGTCTGGTGGACACGCAGGTTGCTCTGGGTGCGGTCGGCCATCAGCAGCATGACCCGGCGCATGCCGCAGGCCGCCAAGGCATCCCGGGCGCAGGTGGTCAGGTGCAGGGCATTGCTGAAGGGGCTCGGCTCGGCCAGCAGTTGGGCACAGTGTTTGCGCCAGCGCTGCAGGTCCTCGGCCGAGGGCGCGGCGGGAGCCTGTTCGCCGCGACCCTGGCCATCTTCCCAGGGCCACAGCAGCGCCTCGGCCGGGTGCCAGAGGTCGGGCTGGCCGTGATTGCGTGCGCTTTGCGCGGCCTGTTGGTGCTGTTGCTGCTGCACCTCATCCATCGGCATTTGCAGGTAGAGGCTGGTCAGGTACTGCCAGCGCCGGGTGTGCGGGCCGACCCAGGATTGCTGGGCCGACAGCGCCAGGCCGTTGGCCAGCAGCACGCTGTTGGCGGGCTGGTTGAGCCAGCGGCGCAAGGTCGGATCGTCATCCAGGCGGTTTTGCTGGCGCAGTGGATGGTCGGCGTCACGGGCAATGTGCAGCACTTGCACCAGCTCGCGTTGCTCGGTGAGCAGCAGGCGATAGCCCTGGGCGACCCAGAAGGGCAAGCGCCAGAGCTCCACCAGCACCTGGCAGAGTTCCAGCAGGCGTACCCCGAACAGCTGTTTTTCGACCTTGTGCGCTGCCTCGCCCTGGTGGATCACCCGGCGCTCCCACTCCTGCAGCAACTGTGGGTGACTCAGGGCCAGCGGCCACAGGGGGGCCAGAAACAACAGGCTGCCCCAGTGGATGTCCTGCCACAGGCGCGCCAGGCGGCTGGCAAAAAAACCGTTGGCCTGTTGCGAGGCGTGCTGGCTGATCAGTTGCAGCTTGCGTAGTGCCGGCGGGATATCGCGCTCGGGCATGGCGGGCAGGCGTGCCAGGAGTTCGGCGGTGCGTTTGAGGCCCAGGCGAGTGAGCGCCACTTCCAGGTTTTCACAAGGCTCGCTGAGGCTGCCGTGGGCGTGGCGATTGGCCTCGCGGATCACGCTCAGGGCCAGGGCTGGACTGCCCTGAATCAAGTCGGCGATATCGCGCAGGGAGCTGCGACTGCTGTTGATGGCTTTGCACACGCGGTCATGGCTGGCCTGCGGTACGGGCAAGACCACAGCGTCGAGACGCTGGACCCAGTCCTGCAGGGTGGAGGGGCTTGCCGGTGGGACGTTCGTTTCATTAACCATGGTCGGGCGCGATCATCGTTGACTTCAAACACGCCCGGGGCGGGGCAAATTGGCTTTTCGCCATAACTGGCTATAGTCTGGCGCAGTTTTGCCGATAAGTAGAAGAAGAGATTGTTTAACTTCCGAATATGACCTTGAACCCGACTTAAGTAAGTACCTTCTACCTATGGCTAAAATTATCGGCATCATCGTCGTATTCGCGAGCGTGCTCGGCGGATACGTGCTTTCCCATGGCAAGATTGCCGCCCTGATCCAGCCCTTCGAGGTGTTGATCATCGGCGGCGCAGCCCTGGGTGCATTCCTCCAGGCCAACCCCGGCTACATGACCATGCACGTGCTCAAGAAGTCCCTGAGCATGTTCAGCACACGCTTCACCCACGCCTTCTACCTGGAGGTACTGGGCCTGATCTACGAGATCCTCAACAAGAGCCGCCGCGAAGGCATGATGGCGATTGAAGGGGATATCGAGGACGCCGCCGCCAGCCCGATTTTTGCCAAGTACCCGACGGTGCTCAAGGACGAGCGCATGACTGCGTTTATCTGCGACTACTTGCGCATCATGTCGTCCGGCAACATGGCGCCCCATGAGCTCGAAGGCCTGTTCGACATGGAGCTGTACAGTCTCAAGGAAGACCTGGAACACCCCTCCCATGCAGTCAACGGCATTGCCGATGCGATGCCCGGTTTTGGTATCGTCGCGGCGGTACTGGGGATCGTGGTCACCATGGCCTCGCTGGGTGAGGGCGACCAGAAGTCCATCGGCCTGCACGTCGGTGCGGCACTGGTGGGGACCTTCTTCGGTATTCTCGCCGCCTACGGTTTTTTTGGTCCGCTGGCCCATTCCCTGGCCCACGACGCCAAGGAAGAGCTGAACGTCTACGAAGCCATAAAGGCCTCGCTGGTGGCCTCGGCTTCCGGCATGCCGCCGTCGCTGGCGGTGGAATTCGGGCGCAAGGTGCTGTACCCGGCGCACCGTCCTAGCTTCGCCGAGCTGGAACAAGCAGTTCGCGGTCGCTGAGTCATGGAAAACAATCAGCCGATAATCATCAAGCGCGTCAAGCGCATCGCGGCCGGGCATCACGGGGGCGCCTGGAAAATCGCGTTCGCTGACTTCGCGACGGCGATGATGGCGTTTTTCCTGGTGCTGTGGCTGCTGTCCACGGCCACGCCGGAGCAGAAGATCGCCATTGCCGGCTACTTCAAGGACCCGATCGGCTTCACCGAGAGCGGTACGCCCTACGTCATCGACCTCGGCGGTTCGCCGGAGCTGGCGCCGGACAAGACCCTCAACCCTGAGGCCAAATTCCAGCCGCAGCCGGACAAGGTGACGGTCGATACCGAGCAGGCCGAAGGCGTGGCCGAACAGGTCGAGCAGGAACGCCTCGAGTTGCTGCTGCAGGAGTTGCAGAACAAGGTCGAGGAAAACCCGCAACTGCAGAAATTCAAGGACCAGATCCTGTTCGAGATCACCCCGGATGGCTTGCGCATCCAGATCATCGATTCGGAAAACCGGCCGATGTTCGACTCCGGCAGTGCACGCCTCAAGCCGTACTTCGAAGACATCCTGCTGGCCATGGCGGACACCATCAAGGCGGTGCCCAACAAGATCAGTATCAGCGGCCACACCGATGCCAAGCCTTATACCGGCAGTGGTGATTTCGGCAACTGGGAGCTGTCGTCCAACCGTGCCAACGCCGCGCGACGAGCGCTGGTGGCTGGCAGCTATCCGCAAACGCAGGTGGCGCGGGTGGTGGGCTACGCTTCGTCGGCCATGTTCGACCGCAAGAATCCGTTCAACCCGGTCAACCGCCGGATCGACATTGTGGTCCTGACCAAGAAGGCCCAGCGTGCCATCGAAGGTGAACAAGGCGCCGAGCCGGCGCCGGTGCCGACCCAAGGCCAAGGGGCCCCGGGCGAAGTGCCGGCAGTGCCAGTCGACCCGGATGCCTTGCCCGCAGACCAGCAACCGCTGCCAGCCCATGAGCTGCGCGAGCGCTTGAATCTGTTTGATGATCCGCTGCCCAAGCCATCTGAAACCCCCAAGCAGTGATCCATAAAAAAGCCGACAGCGATGTCGGCTTTTTCATGCTCGCCGTTCGCTTCAAAAGCCGCGGCGGACCCTGGCCTTGAGTTCGGTATGGAAGCGATCTGCATTAGTCCGGTTGTTCGAGCGTAGCGACTCGTTGCTGACGATCGAGTCCAGCGTCATTGCGCGTCTGCTTGTCTGCTCGTCGCGGTAGGCGTCGATAAAGAAATCGAGGTCGGCAATCCTCGACAGTTTTGGCCACTTGTCGAGGTACTCGGGCAGTTCTCCGGCGCCGGTCTTGAATGAGCAGATTCGCCGGTCACTGATGGTCGCCTCGCCAATTTCGAAGGGTACCCACCAGGAGTGCGCGGTTTTGTCCGACACCACTGCGAGCAAATGGCTGCACTCGGTAATGTTGCGGGTAATTACCCCGGTGATGTCGTCGGTGGTTTGCGATTCAGGATCCAGTACATCCAGATAGGTTTTTATCCCAGCCTGGCTCAGCCGTTCGTTGATGGTCATGGCGATGGGGCGGTCGGTGTGGCGGTAGCTGATAAACACAGGCATCAGAAGTGTCCCTTGATCGCGAGTTCGCGGTAATAGGCGCCGAGTGCAGTGAGCCGGCAACCGGTGGCGTTGATGGCGGCGTAGTACATGTGCTCGGCGTCAACTGGCTCGACCAGGCTGTGGCGATTGCACTTTTGCAGTTGGGCGAAAATGTCGCCGTTTTCCGGATCGAAGGCGGCGTCGGTGGGTTCGAAGCTGGGGTCCAGAGGGAAGACAAAACTTGGCTCGGTAAACCAGAGGGGCAGTTTTCGCAGTATGTCCTCGGCGATCAGTGGCGCGACTTCGCGCAAGGCAACGAATTGCGACACGTTGGTCTTGAAGACTGGACGCTGCTCCCACGCGCCCAGCGCGTTGTCGACAAACGAGTAGACGCTGCCGGGCGTGACTTTGCCCAGTACGTTGGCCGCGCCGCCATGCAATGCCTGCAGTAGCAGGCCGGTAAAAACGCCGTGGCCGGCCCTCTCCATCGCTGGCTGCTCTTTCTTGCACGCGGTGAGGATGGTCAAGCCCTCACCGATCATGCTGCTGCCGCCCCTTAAGCCGCGGACATCGGCGGCTGCGCCGGCTTCACAGCAGTCGAGAATGATGATTTTGTTTTTGATCTGGGTGGCATTGCCGGCCCAGAGGAGAATGTCGCTGATGCGGATGCCGTCACCGCTGCCTTGGAAATCCTGGGGGATCAGCAACCCCTCATCAATGTTCGTATCAAATTGTCCGTGGCCGGCGAAGTACAACAGGGCGACATCACAATCCCCGGAGAACAACTCTTGAATGCTCTGCTTCAATAGCCGGCCGGTCAGGACTTCTTCGGCCGAGGTCATGATCTTGTTGCTGAAATTGGGTCGGCCGCTGGCATGGCGCTCCAGCAGGGATGCCATGGCCATGGCGTCGTTGTTGCAGCCGCTCAGTTGGGTGACGTGGCTGTAGTGGTTGATCCCGATGAACAATCCCTTGCGCATGGTTACACCGCCGTGTGCTGGCGGATCGCGTTGACAATGCTGTTGGTGTTCCACGCACATTCGGCGTGCGCCGCGTCACGCACCACCGTCGACGTGCGCTCGGCGGCGAAAGGCCTGATCGCGATGATCACCTTGCCAAGGCGTTTGGCAATCTCGATTTCCTTGTTGATCCACTTGCTGTACGTCGAATACACGCCCGCCATGATCAACACCGCAGAGCAGGGGCGGATCTTGTTTTCGATCGCCAGCTCCAGTTGCATGTCGTTCAAGGCGCCGACGATCGGATTCTGCGGCGGCACCGAGAAGTTCTTGAAGGAAAAGCTCGGGTGTGCGCTGAGCAACTCCACCAGCCGGTCGTGTTTGTCGGCGTGGTTCCACGAGTGGCTGATGAACAGATGATAGGTTTGCATGGGTTTCCCTCGGTATCGCCTGAATGCGAGAGAGACTGAATGTATGCACTTGAATGGGCGTCGCAAGACCGGCAGAGAGAAAGAGAATCGCCCTACAAGCAGGCGTGCGCGGGCCTTACAGAAAATTCCGATGTTTAAAAGGTGCAGGGATTTGTCGGGCGACATGAACCACCCGCCGCTCCATCAGTGCTGGAGCGGCGAGCGCGTCTGTTTAGTAGCTGGTTTCAGGCAGGCTGGCGATGATCGAGCGGTAGCTGTTCATCCGCTGCTGCTGCACGCGGCCGTCTTCCAGGGCCTTGAGCAGGGCGCAGCCAGGTTCGCGGTCGTGTTTGCAGTCGCGGAAGCGGCAGGTGCCGATCAAGTCGTTGAACTCGATGAAGCCGGCTTCGACGTCGGCGCGGCTGACGTGGCCCAGGCCGAATTCACGAATGCCCGGGGAGTCGATCAGATCACCGCCACCTGGGAAGTGGAACAACCGCGCGGTGGTGGTGGTGTGGGTGCCCTGGCCCGACAGCTCGGACAGCGGCCCGACGCGGGTTTCGACTTCCGGTAGCAGGCTGTTGACCAGCGACGACTTGCCGACGCCGGACTGGCCGACAAACACACTGATGCGTCCGTCCAGCTGCTGTTGCAGGGTTTCCATGCCATTGCCGTGGTGCGCCGAGACTTCCAGGACCGGGTAGCCGAGGGTGCGGTACACCGCCAGCAGGGCGTTGAGCGCCGGGGCGTTGTGCTCGTCGATCAGGTCGAATTTGTTGAGCAGCAACAGCGGGCGGATGCCGGCGTGTTCGGCAGCTACCAGGTAGCGGTCGATCAGGTTGGCGTGGGGCTCGGGCAGCGGGGCGAAGACGATGACGATCATGTCGACGTTGGCCGCGACCGGCTTCAGTTGGCCGCGACTGTCCGGACGGCACAGCTCGGTGTTGCGTGGCAGTTGCGCGACGATCACGCCGATGCCCTGGTTGCCGGCACGCCAGACGACCTGGTCGCCGGTTACCAGTGCGGGCAGGTTGGCGCGCAAGTGGCAGCGGAACACCTGGCCGGCCAGTTCGCCTTCGCAAGCCTCGACCTCGACCTGGACGCCGAAGTGGGCGATGACCAGGCCGGTTTGCTCGGGACCAAGGTCGCCACCCTCCAGCGCTTGCACGGCGCTGGATTCGCGTTTGGCGGCGCGGGCAGCGCGCTCGCCTTGAATTTTTTCGATGCGCCAGTTTTGACGACGATTGAGTTGGCGTTTGGCCATGGGTGTTCCGTGTTGATAATGCAGCGATTAGGTAAAGCGGCCGCGAGTTTAGCACGCCCAGGGGGTTGCCTAGGCTAAACTGCGCAACACTGCTTAGGAGCCGACACATGCAAAACCCACAGAATCTGATCTGGATCGATCTGGAAATGACCGGTCTGAACCCTGACACCGACGTCATCATCGAGATGGCAACGATTGTCACCGACAGCAATCTCAACACCCTGGCTGAAGGCCCGGTGATCGCGATTCACCACAGCGACGAGATCCTGGCCGGCATGGACGAGTGGAACACCCGTCAACACGGCGGTTCCGGGTTGACCCAGCGGGTGCGCGACAGCCGCATCAGCATGGCCGAAGCCGAAGCCCAGACGATCGCGTTTCTGGAACAGTGGGTACCCAAGGGCAAGTCGCCGATCTGCGGCAACAGCATCTGCCAGGACCGACGCTTCCTTTATACCCACATGAAATCCCTGGAAAGCTATTTCCACTACCGCAATCTCGACGTTTCGACTCTCAAAGAGTTGGCTGCCCGCTGGGCACCGGACGTGCGCGACAGCTTCAAGAAGGGCAGCACCCACCTGGCCCTGGACGACATCCGCGAATCCATCGCCGAGCTGCAGCACTACCGCCAGCATTTCATCAAGGCCTGACCCGGTAAAGCAGGCTGATCAGCATATGCCCTCTTCTGGTGCGGATCCGAAATGGCTAGACTGCGCGCCTTCCTGCAAGGACCGCCACCATGTTGCTGATGCTCTACCTGATTGCCATTACCGCTGAAGCCATGACTGGCGCGTTGTCTGCCGGCCGTCGGGGCATGGATTGGTTCGGTGTGGTGCTGATCGCCTGCGTCACCGCCCTGGGCGGCGGTTCGGTGCGTGATGTGCTGCTGGGGCATTACCCGCTGACCTGGGTCAAGCACCCGGAGTACCTGGTGCTGACGTCGGTGGCGGCGATGTTCACGGTGTTCACCGCGCGTTGGATGCGCCACCTGCGCTCGCTGTTCCTGGTGCTAGACGCCGTGGGGCTGGTGGCCTTTACCCTGATCGGCTGCATGACCGCCCTGGAAATGGGCCACGGCATGCTGGTGGCGTCTGTCAGCGGGGTGATCACCGGGGTATTCGGCGGCATCCTGCGCGACATCTTCTGCAACGACATCCCGCTGATCTTCCGTCGCGAACTTTACGCTAGCGTCTCGTTTGCGGCTGCCTGGTGCTACATGTTCTGCCTGTACCTGGAGCTGCCGGGTGAGCAGGCGATCCTGATCACCCTGTTCGGCGGATTCCTGCTGCGTTTGCTGGCGATCCGTTTTCATTGGGAAATGCCCAAGTTCGTCTATAACGACGAAGCCTGATGTTGCTCAAGGGCCCATTGCACGTGCTCGCGCACCAGTTCTGAAGGGTGCTCGGCCCGGGCCTTCAAGGCTTCCAGCACCGGAATACTCGACGGCGCGTTACCCAGGCCCACGGCCAGGTTGCGCAGCCAGCGTTCATAACCGGCACGGCGCAGGGGCGAGCCTTCGGTGCTGCTGAGGAATTTGTCTTCATCCCACAGGAACAGCTCGGCCAGGCCGGCATTGTCCAGGTTGTGGCGGGGCTTGAAGTCACTTTCGCCACTGGGGCGGGCGAAGCGGTTCCAGGGACAGACGATCTGGCAATCGTCGCAGCCGAACACCCGGTTACCGATCAACGGACGCAATTCTTCGGGAATCGGGCCTTTCAGTTCGATGGTCAGGTAGGAAATACAGCGTCGCGCATCCAGTACGTAGGGGCCGACAAAGGCGTTGGTCGGGCAGATGTCCAGGCAGGCGGTGCAGCGCCCGCAATGTTCCGTGCTGTGGGGCGGGTCCACGGGCAGCGGCAGGTCGACGAACAGTTCGCTCAAAAAGAAGTAGCTGCCGGCCTTGCGGTTTAGCACCAGGGTGTTTTTCCCGATCCAGCCCAGGCCGGCCTGCTCGGCGATGGCTTTTTCCAACACCGGTGCACTGTCGACGAAGGCGCGATAGCCGAACGGGCCGATCAGCGCCTGGATCTTTTCTGCCAGTTGCTGCACGCGCTTGCGGATCAGCTTGTGGTAGTCGCGGCCCAGGGCGTAGCGCGAGACGTAGGCTTTTTCCGGTTGGGCCAGTAGCTGCGCCATGTTGGTATCGCCTGGCAGGTAGTCCATGCGCAGCGAGACCACACGCAAGGTGCCCGGCACCAGCTCCTCGGGATGTGAGCGTTTGCTGCCGTGGGCGCCCATGTATTCCATTTCGCCGTGATAGCCAGCGGCAAGCCAGCGCTCCAGGTGCTGCTCATGCTCAGCCAGGTCCAGACCGCTGATGCCGACTTGTTGAAAGCCCAGTTCGCGGCCCCAGTCCTTGATCGATTGGGCGAGCGCGGGGAGGTCTGTAGTAATTGCAGGCATGAGACAAGAGAAACCGGAGCTGAGGTGCGTATAATTCTGCCAGACATCGGAGCCCGAAGACGCATGCCGCAGACAAATCACCCTTTACCCGACGTTCAGTCATTGGATCCCGGCCATTTGCCGAGACTTGCCGCACGTTCGGCGAACGCCCATAAAGGCCAGTTTGGCCATGTGTTGTTGATCGGCGGCGACCGCGGTTTTGGCGGCGCCATCCTGCTCAGTGCCCAGAGTGCCTTGCGCAGCGGGGCCGGGCTGGTCTCGCTGGCCACCCGCAGCGAACATGTGCCGGCGGCACTGGCCCGGTTGCCCGAAGCCATGGTGCTTGGCACCTCGTCGGCGAACCAGTTGATGGGGCTGCTGGAGCAGGCATCGGTGCTGGTGGTCGGTCCTGGACTGGGGCAGGGCGCCTGGGGGCGCAGCCTGTTGTCGGCAGCGGCCAACGCAGCGCTGCCCCAGGTCTGGGATGCCGATGCGTTGAATCTGTTGGCCCGTGGTGGGGTCAGTCTGCCCAAGGACTGCGTGATCACCCCGCATCCAGGCGAGGCGGCACGACTATTGGGGATTTCGACAGCCGAGGTTCAGGCTGACCGCCTTAGCGTAGCGCGCGCGTTGAGCCAACGATTTGATGCAGTCACCGTATTGAAGGGCGCGGGCACTCTGATCGCCAGTCCCGATGGTCGTGTCTATCGTTGCGAGCGTGGTCATCCGGCCATGGCCACCGCAGGCCTGGGCGATGTCCTGGCCGGTTTGCTGGGGGCGTTGCTGGCCCAGGGGATGGCCGCGTTCGAGGCCGCTGCGCTGGCCGTATGGCTGCATGCCACGGCGGGCGAGCGTGAAGGTAAGTTGGGCCGAGGGCTGGCGGCCAGTGATCTGATTCCCGCCATTCGTCAGTTGCTGGAGGAGCAAGCACCGTGTCTGAAGTAACCCTGTATCTGGCCGATGAAGACGCCATGGTGGCGCTGGGCACCCGTATTGCCCAAGTGACCCAGGGGCATGGCATCGTATTTCTGGACGGCGACCTGGGGGCGGGTAAAACCACCCTGTCCCGGGGCATCATTCGCGGCCTGGGCCATGTAGGATCAGTAAAAAGCCCTACGTTCACATTGGTCGAACCCTACGAAATCGGTGAGATTCGTGCCTTCCACTTCGACCTGTACCGGCTGGTCGACCCGGAAGAGCTGGAGTACCTGGGTATTCGTGATTACCTCGAAGACGATGCGTTGTGCCTGATCGAATGGCCCCAGAAAGGTGCAGGCTTTTTGCCAAAGCCCGACCTGACCATTACCATTAGCCCGCATGACAGCGGACGTTCGCTGAGTTTGTTGCCCCAGAGCCCGCGTGGCGAGACCTGGTGTGCCGCTTTGGCATTGGAATTCAAATAAATGATGGGGTTAGGTATGCGCTTTCGCGCGTTGGTTGCTGTCGTAGGAATGCTGCTTACGGCACTGGCCGTTGACGCTGTGGCCGCGACCAAGGTCAACAGTGTTCGCCTGTGGCGGGCACCGGACAACACGCGACTGGTGTTTGACCTGTCTGGCACTGTCCAGCACAGCGTCTTTACCCTGACGGCCCCGGATCGCCTGGTGATCGACATCAACGGTGCCGTGCTCGGCGCGCCGCTGAACGTCGCCACCGCAAATACCCCGATTACCTCCATGCGTTCGGCCCAACGTACGCCGACCGACCTGCGGGTGGTCATCGACCTGAAAAAGGCTGTGACCCCGAAAAGCTTCGTGCTACCGCCCAATGCGCAGTACGGCAACCGCCTGGTGGTCGATCTGTTCGACAACCCGGCCGACGCCGCACCGCCGCCGGCCCCGACGCCCAGCGTTGCGACCATTCCGGCGGTGCCGGTGACGCCGACGGCGCCGGCAATCAAGCTGCCACCCGCACCACCTGCGCCCCCCGGCAAGCGTGACATCATTGTGGTGATCGACGCCGGTCACGGCGGTGAAGACCCAGGCGCCTCGGGTTCACGCGGCCAGCGTGAGAAAGACGTGGTGTTGGCCATCGCCCGTGAACTGCAGCGTCAGGTCAACGGCATCAAGGGCTTTCGCGCTGAACTGACCCGCACCGGCGACTATTTCATTCCGTTGCGTGGGCGTACCGAAATCGCCCGCAAGAAAGGCGCCGACCTGTTTGTCTCGATCCACGCCGACGCCGCGCCGTCGAAAGCGGCCTTCGGCGCTTCGGTATTCGCCCTGTCCGACCGTGGTGCGACTTCCGAGACCGCGCGCTGGTTGGCTGACAGCGAAAACCGTTCCGACTTGATCGGCGGTGCCGGCAACGTCAGCCTCGACGACAAGGACCGGATGCTCGCCGGGGTCCTGCTCGACCTGTCGATGACCGCGTCGCTGACCTCCAGTCTCAACGTTGGCCAGAAGGTCTTGAGCAACATCGGCCGGGTCACGCCGTTGCACAAGCAACGGGTCGAGCAGGCCGGGTTCATGGTGCTGAAATCCCCGGATATTCCGTCGATCCTGGTGGAAACCGGGTTTATCTCCAATGCCAACGAAGCCTCGAAACTGGCCGCCCCGAGCCACCAACAGGCACTTGCCCGCTCCATCAGCAGTGGCGTTCGGCAGTTCTTCCAGCAAAACCCGCCACCGGGCACCTACATTGCCTGGCTGCGCGATTCCGGGAAAATCGCCCAGGGCCCACGGGACCATACCGTGCGCCCGGGCGAGACCCTGGCGATGATCGCCGTGCGCTACCAGGTGTCTGCGGCCAGCTTGCGCAGCACCAACAACCTGCCATCCGATGAGCTGAAGATCGGCCAGCACCTGAACATTCCCGGCACCGAACTGGCGGCCAAGGAATGAACGACTCGGTGAACAGCGGCGCGCGCATCGAACTGCTCAGCCCGCGCCTGGCGAACCAGATCGCCGCTGGTGAAGTAGTCGAGCGCCCCGCCTCGGTAATCAAGGAGTTGCTGGAGAACAGCCTCGACTCCGGCGCCCGGCGCATTGATGTCGATGTCGAACAGGGTGGGGTCAAGCTGCTGCGGGTTCGCGACGATGGTCGGGGGATCCCGGCCGATGACCTGCCCCTGGCTCTGGCCCGTCACGCCACCAGCAAGATCCGCAACCTGGAAGACCTCGAGCAGGTGATGAGCCTGGGGTTTCGCGGTGAGGCCCTGGCCTCCATCAGTTCCGTGGCGCGCCTGACCTTGACGTCACGCACCCGGGATGCCGATCAGGCTTGGCAGGTCGAGACCGAAGGCCGTGACATGGCGCCCCGGGTCCAACCGGCGGCCCACCCGGTGGGCACCTCGGTGGAAGTGCGCGACCTGTTTTTCAACACCCCGGCGCGGCGCAAGTTTCTCAAGACTGAAAAGACCGAATTCGATCACCTGCAAGAAGTGATCAAGCGCCTGGCACTGGCGCGCTTTGATGTGGCCTTCCACCTGCGGCACAACGGCAAGACCATCCTCAGCCTGCACGAGGCCCATGATGATGCGGCCCGTGCGCGGCGGGTGGCAGCCATCTGCGGCTCGGGTTTCCTGGAGCAGGCATTGCCGATCGAAATCGAGCGCAATGGCTTGCATCTGTGGGGCTGGGTCGGGTTGCCGACCTTCAACCGCAGCCAGGCGGACATGCAGTATTTCTTCGTCAACGGCCGTGCGGTGCGCGACAAGCTGGTGGCCCATGCGGTGCGCCAGGCGTATCGCGACGTGCTGTTCAACGGACGCCATCCGACTTTCGCGCTGTTTTTCGAAGTCGACCCGGCGGCGGTCGACGTCAACGTGCACCCGACCAAACACGAAGTGCGCTTTCGCGATGGGCGCATGGTTCACGACTTCCTGTATGGCACTCTGCACCGCGCCCTCGGCGATGTGCGTCCGGAAGACCAGTTGGCCGCGCCAGCGCCGGTTGCCGGCATGGTTCGTCCCACCGGGATCGAGGCCGGGGAGTTCGGTCCGCAAGGGGAAATGCGCCTGGCGGCCAATGCGCTGCTTGAGCAACCCCAGGGCCAGCCGACATTCAATACCGGCGCTGCGCCGGGCTCGGGTGCCGGTGCCGGTTATCAGTACCAATACACGCCACGGCCCCAAGGTGCCGGCGTGCCGGTGGCTGAGGCCCAGGCGGCCTATCGCGAGTTTTTTGCACCCTTGCCCGAGGCGAATGCCGCGGCGTTGCCGGAGGGTCAGGACGACATTCCACCCTTGGGCTACGCCCTGGCGCAGCTCAAGGGCATCTACATTCTTGCGGAAAACGCCCAAGGCCTGGTCCTGGTGGACATGCACGCCGCCCACGAACGGATCATGTACGAGCGCCTGAAGGTGGCAATGGCCAGCGAAGGCCTGAGCGGCCAGCCGCTGCTGGTGCCCGAATCCCTGGCAGTCAGCCAGCGCGAAGCCGACTGTGCGGAAGAGCACGTCAGCTGGTTCCAGCGCCTGGGCTTCGAGCTGCAGCGCCTGGGCCCGGAAACCCTGGGTATCCGGCAGATCCCGGCGCTGCTCAAGCAGGCCGAGGCCAATCGCCTGGTGCAGGACGTTTTGGCGGACTTGATGGAGTACGGCACCAGCGACCGTATCCAGGCGCACCTCAACGAGTTGCTCGGGACCATGGCCTGCCACGGCGCGATCCGCGCCAACCGGCGCCTGGCCCTGCCGGAAATGAACGGTCTGCTGCGTGACATGGAAAACACCGAGCGCAGCGGTCAATGCAACCATGGCCGACCGACCTGGACCCAATTGGGCCTGGACGATCTGGACAAACTGTTCTTGCGCGGTCGTTGATGAGCCAGCTCCCTCCAGCGATTTTCCTGATGGGCCCGACCGCTGCGGGCAAGACCGATTTGGCCATCGAGCTGACCAAGGTACTGCCCTGTGAGCTGATCAGCGTCGATTCGGCGCTGGTCTACCGGGGCATGGATATCGGCACGGCCAAGCCCTCAAAGGCCTTGCTGGCGGAGTTTCCCCACCGCCTGATCGATATTCTCGACCCGGCCGACGCCTATTCGGCCGCGGATTTCCGTCGCGATGCTCTCGAGGCCATGGCCGAGATCACCGCGCGCGGCAAGATCCCGCTGCTGGTGGGCGGCACCATGCTTTATTACAAGGCGTTGATCGACGGCCTGGCCGAGATGCCCGCTGCCGACCCGCAGATTCGTGCCGAGATCGAGGCAGAGGCGGCCCGCCTTGGCTGGCAGGCCCTGCACGATCAATTGGCGCTGATTGACCCGGTTTCCGCGGCCCGCATTCACCCCAACGATCCGCAGCGCCTGAGCCGGGCGCTGGAAGTCTATCGGGCCAGCGGCCAGAGCATGACCGAGCTGCGCGCACGACAATCTGCGCAAAGTACTGAAGCAGGCGCTTCGGGACGCCCACAATTGCCCTATACTGTCGCAAACTTGGCCATTGCCCCGGCAAATCGCCAGGTGCTGCATGAGCGAATTAAACAAAGATTCACACAAATGTTGGAACAGGGGTTCATTGACGAGGTCGTAGCCCTGCGTAAAAGAAGTGACCTGCATTCGGGGTTGCCGTCTATACGCGCTGTAGGCTACCGACAAGTCTGGGATTACCTGGATGGCAAGCTGACGTCAGCCGAGATGCAGGAGCGTGGAATCATTGCCACGCGCCAATTGGCGAAGCGCCAGTTCACCTGGCTGCGCAGTTGGGCTGATTTGCACTGGCTGGACAGCCTCGATTGCGACAATCTGCCACGCGCCTTGAAATACTTGGGATCGGTCTCCATATTGAGCTGAGTCCTTGCAATTGCCGTCTATCCTTGGGGGTGTGACGGCTGAAAGCTTTCTGCTTACCTATTTTTTTATTATTAAATCCTTAAAGGAGTGCGGCACATGTCAAAAGGGCATTCGCTACAAGACCCTTA
The DNA here is from genome assembly GCF_044743405.1 of Pseudomonas sp. NPDC087626. Classification (NCBI taxonomy): domain Bacteria; kingdom Pseudomonadati; phylum Pseudomonadota; class Gammaproteobacteria; order Pseudomonadales; family Pseudomonadaceae; genus Pseudomonas; species Pseudomonas sp. NPDC087626. The sequence goes on along the minus strand of NZ_JBIUWJ010000024.1, from coordinate 15,917 downwards.
CTTGAATACTTTACGTAAAGAGAAAGTTGGGGTTTCCATCTACCTGGTCAACGGGATCAAACTGCAAGGCACGATCGAGTCGTTCGACCAGTTCGTCATCCTGCTGAAGAACACCGTCAGCCAGATGGTCTACAAGCACGCTATCTCTACAGTGGTACCGGTTCGTCCAATTCGTCTGCCTAGCGCAACCGAATCCGAACAGGGTGACGCTGAGCCAGGTAACGCCTGATAGGAGTCTCCTTTGTTCTTTGAGCGCCACGGTGGTGGTGAACGAGTGATCCTTGTTCACTTGGATGGACAGGACCCTGAGGCGCGCGAAGATCCGCAGGAGTTTCAGGAACTGGCTAATTCGGCGGGCGCCGAGACCGTTGCGTTTTTTAACGTGCCGCGTCATCGGCCAACCGCCAAATTCCTGATTGGCAGCGGCAAGGTCGAGGAACTACGCGACCTGGTCCATGCCGAAAAGGCCGATCTGGTAATTTTCAATCACATCCTCACGCCCAGTCAGGAACGTAACCTCGAACGTGTTTTCGAGTGTCGCGTGATCGACCGTACCGGTCTGATTCTCGATATTTTCGCCCAGCGCGCCCGTACCCATGAAGGCAAGCTCCAGGTCGAACTGGCCCAGCTTGACCACATGAGCACCCGCCTGGTTCGTGGCTGGACTCACCTTGAGCGTCAGGGTGGCGGTATCGGCATGCGTGGCCCGGGTGAAACCCAGTTGGAAACCGACCGCCGCCTGCTGCGGGTTCGCCTGCGACAGATCAAGGGGCGGCTGGAAAAAGTGCGCAGCCAGCGCGAGCAATCGCGACGGGGTCGATCGCGTGCAGATATTCCTACCGTGTCTCTGGTGGGGTATACCAACGCCGGTAAATCCACGCTCTTCAACAACGTCACTAAATCCGACGTGTACGCGGCTGACCAGTTGTTTGCCACGCTGGACCCGACCTTGCGCCGTCTGGAACTGGACGACCTGGGGCCGATTGTCCTGGCGGACACTGTGGGTTTCATCCGCCACTTGCCGCACAAGCTGGTCGAGGCATTTCGGTCTACGCTCGAAGAGTCGAGCAACTCCGACTTGCTGTTGCACGTGATCGATGCGGCCGAACCGGATCGCATGTTGCAGATCGAACAGGTGATGGTGGTGCTGGGCGAGATTGGGGCTCAGGACTTGCCGATCCTCGAGGTCTATAACAAACTCGATTTGCTTGAAGGCGTTGAGCCACAAATCCAGCGCGATGCCGATGGCAAGCCGCAACGGGTCTGGCTCTCGGCGCGTGATGGCAGTGGTCTGGAATTACTTGAGCAAGCGATTGCCGAGTTGCTGGGCAGTGAGTTGTTTGTGGGTACATTGCGTTTGCCGCAACGATTCGCTCGACTGCGTGCACAGTTCTTCGAGCTGGGCGCAGTACAGAAAGAAGAATACGACGAAGAAGGCATCAGTTTGCTGGACGTTCGTTTGCCACGGGTCGAACTCAATCGACTGGTGAGCCGCGAGGGAATGCAGCCGCTGGAATTCATCGAGCAACACACTTTGCAATAAAAGCCTGAAAAAGCGGTTGTGCCGCTATGACGGGCATTCTGTAGCATTGGTCGGCGCGCCGTGGGTGCGTCTTTGCTTTATCAGATGGAGAGCGCTATGGCTTGGAATGAGCCGGGTGGCAACTCGAATAATCAGGATCCTTGGGGTGGTAAGCGCCGCAATAATGGCGACCGCAAGGGGCCACCAGATCTCGACGAGGCCTTCCGAAAGCTGCAGGAAAGCCTGAATGGGTTGTTCGGTGGTGGTAAGAAACGTGGTGACGATGGCGGTAGTTCGAGCAAGGGCGGCGGTTATGGCCTGCTCGGCATCGGCCTCGTCGTGCTGGCGGCCGTGTGGCTGTACAGCGCGGTTTATGTGGTCGACGAGCAGGAGCAAGCCGTAGTGCTGCGCTTCGGCAAGTACTACGAGACCGTTGGCCCGGGCCTGAACATCTACCTCCCGCCGATCGACAAGAAGTACATGGAAAACGTCACGCGTGAGCGTGCCTATACCAAGCAGGGTCAAATGCTGACTGAAGACGAGAACATCGTCGAAGTGCCGCTGACCGTGCAGTACAAGATCAGCAACCTGCAGGACTTCGTGCTGAACGTCGATCAGCCGGAAATCAGCCTCCAGCACGCAACCGACAGTGCCCTGCGCCACGTGGTGGGTTCTACCGCCATGGACCAGGTGCTGACTGAAGGTCGTGAATTGATGGCCAGCGAAATCAAGGAGCGTCTGCAACGCTTCCTCGATACCTATCGCACCGGTATCACCGTGACCCAGGTCAACGTACAGAACGCAGCGGCACCGCGTGAAGTGCAGGAAGCCTTCGATGACGTGATCCGTGCCCGTGAAGACGAGCAGCGTTCGCGCAACCAGGCTGAAACCTATGCCAACGGCGTCGTGCCGGAAGCGCGTGGTCAGGCCCAACGCATCATCGAAGACGCCAACGGTTACCGTGACGAAACAGTCTCGCGCGCCAAGGGTGAGGCCGACCGCTTCACCAAGCTGGTGGCCGAGTACCGCAAGGCTCCGGAAGTCACTCGTGAGCGTCTGTACCTGGACACCATGCAGGAAGTCTTCAGCAACACCAGCAAGGTTCTCGTGACCGGCAACAAGAATGGCCAGAGCAATCTGCTGTACTTGCCGCTGGACAAGATGATCGACAGTGGCCGTCCTGCCAGCGCTCCGGCGACCGGTGCCGCGGCCAGCAGCAATGAAGCGAATGCGCGTGCGGCAGCAGATCTGCAGCAACAGGCACGTACCAGGGAGAGTCGCTGATGAGCAATAAATCGCTGATCGCCCTTATTGTCGGCGTTGTCGTGGCGATCGCTGCCTGGAACTGCTTCTACATCGTGGCTCAGACCGAGCGTGCGGTGTTGCTGCAGTTTGGCCGCGTGGTCCAGGCTGATGTCCAGCCAGGCCTGCATGTGAAAGTGCCCTACGTTAACCAGGTGCGTAAATTTGACGCACGCCTGATGACCCTGGATGCACCGACACAGCGTTTCCTGACGCTGGAAAAGAAAGCCGTGATGGTCGATGCCTACGCCAAGTGGCGAGTCAAGGATGCCGAGCGCTTCTACACCGCGACATCCGGCCTCAAGCAGATTGCCGACGAGCGTTTGTCCCGCCGTCTGGAATCGGGCCTGCGTGACCAGTTTGGTAAGCGCACCCTGCACGAGGTGGTGTCTGGTGAGCGTGATGCGCTGATGGCGGATATCACTGCTTCGTTGAACAAGATGGCGGAACAAGAGCTGGGCATCGAAGTTGTCGATGTTCGGGTCAAGACCATCGACCTGCCGAAGGAAGTGAACCGCAGCGTGTTCGAGCGTATGAGCACCGAGCGTGAGCGTGAAGCCCGTGAGCACCGTGCCAAGGGTAACGAGCTGGCAGAAGGCATCCGTGCCGACGCCGATCGTCAGCGCCGCGTACTGTTGGCTGAAGCCTATCGTGAATCCGAAGAGGTTCGCGGTGACGGTGATGCCCAGGCCGCTTCGATCTACTCCAAGGCCTACGGCCAGGACCAGGAGTTCTACGCGTTCTACCGTAGCCTGCGCGCCTACCGTGAAAGCTTCGCGAACAAATCCGACGTCATGGTCCTGGATCCAAGCAGCGACTTCTTCCGTTACCTGGAAAAAGCCAAGCCTTGATCCGACACTGATCCAAAAGGAACCCCGCCGGGCGGCTAAAGCCTCTCGCGGGGTGATCCTTTGGGAAAACGTGTGTATGATGCGGCAGCCGGGAAATTCCCGGCTTTTTTGCGTCTGCACGTTTGATTGCGTGCAGTCGGGTTGAACAACTCGACAGGTTTTTCGAGGAAAGTGTTTGGCGAGGCCGGATTCAGGCCGATCGCCACGTCGTCCATGCGCGTGAAATTCTGTGCATGGGCCAGACATTTTCTGCTTCACTCAAGGCCGGCCGAGGGTTGGCCGCCCGGATCAAAGGGGAATGGCGTAATGGCAACGGTAGACCGCTGGCTGCTGCCAGATGGCATCGAAGAAGTACTGCCACCAGAGGCGGCGCGCATTGAAGTGGCGCGCCGTCAGGTGTTGGATCTGTTCCAGAGCTGGGGTTACGAGTTTGTCGTGACTCCCCATATCGAGTACCTGGAATCCCTGCTGACCGGTGCGGGCCAGGACCTGGATTTGCGCACCTTCAAGGTCATCGACCCGCAGTCGGGCCGGCAGATGGGTTTTCGTGCCGACATCACGCCGCAAGTGGCGCGCATCGATGCGCACACCCTGCGCCGCGAAGGCCCGAGCCGCCTGTGCTACGCCGGCAGTGTGCTGCATGCGCAGCCCCGTGCCTTGTCGACTTCGCGCAGCCCGATCCAGCTGGGCGCCGAGTTGTACGGCGACGCCAGCCCGAGTAGCGACGTCGAAGTCATCAGCCTGATGCTGGCCATGCTGCAACTGGCCGATGTGCCGGATGTGCATATGGACCTGGGCCACGTCGGTATCTACCGCGGCCTGGCCCGTGCGGCCGGTTTGTCCGGTGAGGTCGAGCAACAGCTGTTCGACGCCTTGCAACGCAAGGCTATCGACGAGGTCATTACCTTGACCGAAGGCCTGCCTGCCGACCTGGCGGGCATGCTGCGGGCGCTGGTCGACCTGTGTGGCGGCCGTGAAGTGCTGGCTGCTGCCCGTGAGCGCCTGGCCCAGGCGCCGGCGCCGGTGCTGGCAGCGCTGGACGACTTGCTGGCGATTGCCGAGCGGCTGTCCGTGCGTTTCCCGCAGTTGCCGCTGTACTTCGACCTGGGTGAGCTGCGTGGCTACCACTACCACACCGGTGTGGTGTTCGCGGTATTCGTGCCGGGTGTTGGCCAGTCCATTGCCCAGGGCGGTCGTTACGACGACATCGGCGCCGACTTCGGTCGCGCTCGTCCGGCCACCGGCTTCTCCACCGATTTGAAAACCCTGGTGACCCTGGGGCGTGCTGAGATCGAGCTACCGTCTGGCGGTATCTGGATGCCTGACAGTACGGATGCGGCACTCTGGCAGCAGGTTTGCCAGTTGCGCAGTGAGGGTCAGCGTGTCGTCCAGGCATTGCCTGGGCAACCATTGGCCGCCGCCCGTGACGCGGACTGCGACCGGCAATTGATTCAGCAGAACGGGCTTTGGCAAGTATTGCCGCTGGCTTCTTGAGTTTTCCTGCCGGCCGCTGCCGGCACCAAGTTTGCGCGAATGAGGACAAGTGTTATGGGTAAGAATGTCGTAGTCCTGGGCACCCAATGGGGTGATGAGGGCAAAGGCAAGATCGTTGATCTGCTGACCGAACATGCTGCCGCCGTAGTGCGCTACCAAGGTGGCCACAACGCTGGCCACACGCTGGTGATCGATGGCGAAAAAACTGTCTTGCACCTGATCCCTTCGGGCGTACTGCGCGAAGGCGTGCAGTGCCTGATCGGCAACGGCGTGGTGGTTGCACCAGACGCCCTGCTGCGCGAGATCACCAAGCTGGAAGAGAAAGGCGTACCGGTGCGCGAGCGCCTGCGTGTCAGCCCTTCCTGCCCGCTGATCCTGTCGTATCACGTAGCGCTGGACCAGGCTCGTGAAAAGGCCCGTGGCGAGCTGAAGATCGGTACTACCGGTCGCGGTATCGGCCCGGCCTACGAAGACAAGGTTGCGCGTCGTGGCCTGCGTGTGGGCGACCTGCTCAACATGCCGCGCTTTGCAGACAAACTGCGTGAACTGGTGGATTACCACAACTTCATGCTGGTGGGTTACTACAAAGAGCCAGCCATCGACTTCGAAAAGACCCTGGCCGAGTGCAAGGAATACGCCGAGCTGCTCACCCCGCTGATGCTGGATGTGACTGCCGAGCTGCACGACCTGCGTCGCGCTGGCAAAGACATCATGTTCGAAGGCGCCCAGGGTTCGTTGCTGGACATCGACCACGGCACCTACCCGTACGTGACCAGCTCCAACACCACCGCTGGCGGCGTTGCTACCGGTTCGGGTGTTGGCCCGATGTTCCTGGACTACATCCTGGGCATCACCAAGGCCTACACCACGCGCGTGGGTTCGGGTCCATTCCCGACTGAGCTGTTCGACGAAGTCGGTGCGCACCTGGCCAAGCAAGGTCACGAGTTCGGCGCGACTACCGGTCGTGCTCGTCGTTGTGGCTGGTTCGACGCCGTTATCCTGCGTCGTGCTATCGATGTGAACAGCATCTCGGGTATCTGCCTGACCAAGCTGGACGTACTCGACGGTCTGGAGACCATCAATATCTGCGTCGGCTACAAAGATGCAGAAGGCAACGACATTGCTCCGACCGACGCCGACAGCTACCTGGGCTTGCAGCCTGTGTACGAAGAAGTGCCAGGTTGGACCGAGTCGACCGTGGGTGCCAAAACCCTGGAAGAGCTGCCAGCCAATGCCCGTGCTTACATCAAGCGCGTTGAACAGCTGATCGGCGCGCCGATCGACATTATTTCGACCGGTCCGGACCGCAACGAAACTATCGTTCTGCGTCACCCGTTCGCTTAATAAGCTGTTGATGTAAAACACAAAGGGCCCCTGATGGGGCCCTTTGTCGTTTGTGCCTGCCGGGCGGCATGACCTTTGCTGTGAATTTCCCTTCGAGCGTGCTATCAGTTTAATAGCATCCAAGTAGAGGGATTTTCTGTGTCGGCCGTTCTCTCACTGTTACAAAGCCGTTTGTTGCGGCCCGTATTCGTTACCCTTGGTATCGCCCTTTTGGTGCAGGTGCTGGTGGCGGTTGCCCTGACGCGGAGCACCGTGACCGCCCTGGAGGCGGATCTGGGCGCGCGTCTGGGCGCCGATAGCCAGAAGCTTTCGGGTGAACTGGAGCAGGCCGGACGCGAGGTCACTTCCAGTCTGGATAACCTCTCCACCAGTACCCGTCAGCGCCTGACGGCCGGTTTGTCTTCGCGACTCGAGGATGAGCAGGCACAACTGCGCGCCACCCTGGAAAAGGACCTCAAGGACTCGGCCAATGACATGGCCCAGCTCCTGGCATCGGTCGCACCGCGCGCCATGTGGGACAGCGATGTTCCGACCCTGTCCGAGTTCGCCCGGCGCGCCCAGCGCAATCCCAATGTGTTGTTTGTGGTGTACGACGATGCCACCGGCCAGCACCTGACCCGCTACCTGAACCGGGAAAACCCGATCAACAAGGCCCTTTTGGAGAAAGGCCAAGGCGAACGCGCCTTGGATAAAGTGCTGGATGCGGCGAAAAACGATCCGTCGGTGTTCTACGTCGAGGCATCGATCAACCCTAATGGCGTGGAAATCGGCAAGGTACTCATGGGGGTTTCCACGGCCTCGGTCGAGGCGGACCTGGCTGCACTCGACAAGCGCTTCTCGGCGCTGATCGCCAGCAGCGATCAGCTGGTCGGTGACAGCCTCAAGGGCGCCGCGGCTGACAGCGCTACAGCCATGCGCGCGCGCCTGCAGTCGGCGCAGGCCACTGCCAGCGAGATGCAGGCCAATACCACCGCTACCGTACAGGAAGCCGCGGCGACTCTGCGCTGGCGGATCGGCATGGCGTTGGCCCTGGTCGGCTGCGGTGTGTTGCTGCTGCTCGCGGTGGTGCTCGGGCGGCGAGTCGTCAATCGCCTGAAGTTACTGATTGCCGCGATGGATGACCTGGCGGCGGGCGAGGGCGACCTGACCAAGCGCGTGCAGATCAACAGCCAGGACGAAATCGGCGACATGGCGTCGGCGGTCAATCGGTTTGTGGATAAGTTGCAGCCGATCGTTCGCGAGGCCGGTGATGTGGCCCAGCGCACAGGCGTGGAAATCGGCGCCATGAGCCAACGTAACGCCGGGGCCGATGCCGCGGCGAAATCCCAGCGCGATGAAGTGGCAGAGAGCCTGCGGGCGCTGTCACAGATGGCGGACGAGGCGCAGGCTGAAAGTCATGCCATGCAGGCAGCCTTGCAGCAGGTGGTGGATATTCGCCAGGCGACCGATGAAAACACCCGTACTTCGGCTCAGGTCGGCAGCTTGATCGAAGCACTGGCCGGGCAGGTGGATACGGGCGCCAAGGTGATCGAGCGGCTGGCCCAGCAAAGCGAGCAGATCGAGGTGGTCCTGGAGGTGATCCACGGGATCGCCGAGCAGACCAATCTGCTGGCCCTTAATGCCGCGATCGAAGCGGCGCGGGCCGGTGAGACCGGGCGCGGTTTCGCGGTTGTGGCGGACGAAGTGCGGGCGCTGGCGAGCAAGACACAAAGCTCCACCGGCGACATCCAGGCGCACATCGGTGCCCTGCAGCAGGGCGCGCGTGAAGCGGTTGCGGCGATCGGCCAGGCAGGGCGCCAGGCCAACGAAGGGTTGCTGGTGTTGCGCGACAATGCGCGGCTGCAGCAGTCGGTGCAGGCCTCCGTCGAACAAGTGCATGCGGCCATCGGCCTGGCGACCCAGGCGGCGGCGCATCAGGCCAAGGGCGCGCAAGCGGTGCGCGGACGGGTCCAGACCATCCATGCCCAGGCCGAGAAGGCGGCCCAGGCGGTGGTTGAAACCACGGCCAGCGGCAAAGTGCTGGATGGCTTGGCGGCGCAGTTGAAGGCCAGCCTGGGGCAGTTCCGGGCTTGATGCGGGGTATCGGCTGTCGCTATCGCGAGCAGACTCGCGATGGCGATCTCAGCGACTCAAATACATCCGGGTAGTCAACAGATACACCGGCAGCCCCGACACCAGAATCAGCAGCGCCGCATAGGGTGCTGCTGCCGCAAACTCGACATTCGCAGTGTGAGCCCAGACCTCGGTGGCCAGGGTGTTGAGCCCGGTCGGACTGAGCAGCAGGGTCGCCGTCAGCTCTTTCATCGCATCGAGGAACACCAGGGCAAAGGCTGCGCCCAGCGCCGGAAAGATGATCGGCAGCGTCACTCGCACAAAGGCGCTGAACGAGGACGCGCCGAGGGTGCGGGCGGCCTCTTCGAGTTGCGGAGCAGCCTTGTTCAGGGCCGTGCGAATCGGTGCCTGGGCCAGCGGCAGGAATAGCAAGGCGTAGGCGATCAGCAGCAACCCCGAGGTCTGGTACAGCGCCGGCACATAGTGCAAGGCGAAGTAGACCAGCGTCAGGGCGATCACCAGGCCAGGCAGCGCGTGCAGTAAATACGGCAGGCGTTCAGCCCAGAGCGCCAGGCGGCCCTTGTAGCGCACCACCAGCAAGCCCACGGGCACCGCCAGTACCAGGCACAGCGCTGCGCCGCCCAGGGACAAGGCCAGCGATGACAGCAGCGCTTCGCCGATTGCCGCCATCGGGAAAGCTGCCGATGAGCCTACCGCGAGCCAGTACCCGAGCATGCCCAGGGGAATCCCGCTGCCGACAATCGCCAGCAACAGGCAGTAAAGCTGGCCTAGCGGTGCCAGGGCGCCCAGGCGAACCTGCTCGGCATGCCGCGCGGCACCCTGGCCAATCCGCACATGGCGGCCCTTGCCGCGCACCCGCAGCTCCAGCCACAACAGCACCAGGCACAGCGCCAGCAGGACGGCGGAGAGCATTGCCGCATTGGCGTTGCTGAACTCCAGTTCAAACTGTTGATAGATCGCCGTGGTGAAAGTTTGCAGGCCGATGATCGACAGGGCGCCGAATTCCACCAGCATGTGCAGGGCAATCAGCAGCGAGCCAGCCAGCAGCGAGGGCCAGAGCAGAGGCAGGGTGATCTTGAAGAACACGCCCCAGCGGTTCAGGCCCAGGGTGCGGGCCGACTCCTCCAGGGCGGGGTCGAGATTGCGCAGGGTCGCCGCCACCGGGAGGAAAATCAGCGGGTACTTGGACAGGCTCATCACCAGGATCGCCCCGCCCAGGCCTTCGAAACTGGCACTCAGGGAGACCCAGGTAAAACTGCTGACGAAAGCCGGGACGGCAAACGGCAGGCACAGAATCACTCCCCACACACGCCGCCCCGCCAGGTTGCTGCGCTCCAGCAACCAGGCCAGCGACAGGCCGACCAAGGCGCAGGCCAGCGTGACGCCGATCATCAGCAGCAGGGTGTTGCGCAGCAGGCCGAACACATAGGGTCGCCATAGCAGATGCACCGCCTGCGCCCAGCCGGCCTGCCAGGCTTTGAGGCCGACATACAGCAGTGGCAGCAGGCTCAGGCAGACCAGTAGCAGCACCGGTAGCAGCAACCAGATCGAAGGCCGCTTGCGCCGCGGTACATAGGCTGCGCGCGAGGCGGAGGCGGGCAGGGAGGCGCTCATCAGTTCAAGCCAACTTCACGTTCCAGTTCCAGGGCTTCCTCGGCATTGCCCAGGTCGGCCGGGGTGACTTTCGGCGCTTGCAGTTCGTTGAACGGCTTGAGTCCGCGATCCGACTCCATGCCTTTATGCAGCGGATACTCGGCGGTGGTCTGGGTAATCACACGCTGGCCCTCTTCGCTGGCCATATAGGCGAGTAGTTGCTGGGCTTCTTGCGGGTGCTTGCTGGACTTGAGCACGGCGGCGCTGGAAACGGTGATCAGGCCGCCGACGTCGCCGTCGCTGAAGTAATACAGCTTCGAGTCGAGCTGGCCTTTTTCCCGTTGCAGGGCGAACCAGTAGTAGTTGTTCACCAGCACCGTGGCTACTTCACCGTTTTCCACGGCCTTGAGGGCGACCATGTTGTTGCTGTAGGTCTTGCCGAACGCCCGCAGGCCGGTCAGCCATTCTTCGGCCGCATCCATGCCGTGCACTTTGATGATCGCCACGGCCTGTTCCTGGAACGCGCCACTGGTGGGTACGAACCCGACCTTGCCTTGCCATTTCGGATCGGAGAACTCCATCACCGATTTTGGCAGGTCTTTTTCGTCGATCAGTTTCGGGTTGTAGGCCACCACGCGGACCCGGGCGGTGACGCCGATCCAGGTGCCATTGCTGGCCACGTAATCCTTGGGCAGCACTGCCAGAGTGGCATCGTCGGTCTTGGCCAGCAGGCCTTGTTCGCCCAGCTTGTTCAGTGGCGGCGACTCTTCGGTGTAGATCACGTCGGCGGGTGAGCGCTCGCCTTCCTCCACGACCTGGCTGGCAAGCTGGTTGCTGCTGCCTTTGCGTACGTTGACGTGAATCCCAGTCTTGGCTTCGAAGGCTTTGGCGACGGCATCGCCGACTTCCTTGTGCTGGCCGTTATAAAGCGTCAGGGAAACCGGATCGGCCGCCTGGGTGAGTGGGCAGGCCAGGGCCAGCCCTAGCAGCGTGAAGGTCAGGCCGCGGCGCAGGGTATTTCGAAACATCATTCGCAGGGTTCCTCACTGTCGCATTGCAAAAACTTGAAACAATGATAAACGATATTATTTCTCAAGTGCGGACGCTGATTCCTGTAGGAGCGAGCTTGCTCGCGATGGGCGTGAACGATGGCGCGTTCTGTCTGAGAACAAGTGCTGGTCTCGAGTGCATCGCGAGCAAGCTCGCTCCTACAGAAGAGGGTGGGGTGTTTTTCGGAGGCCGGAAACGCAAAAACCCGCTTTCGCGGGTTTTTGTGAGATTCAAGATCATCGACCTTGAATTTGAATTGGTGCCCAGAAGAAGACTCGAACTTCCACGACCTTGCGGTCACCAGCACCTGAAGCTGGCGTGTCTACCAATTTCACCATCTGGGCAGTATCGACAACGTTGCCGCTGTTGATGTGGCGCACTATACGGAGCGCTATTTGATCTGTAAACCCCTGATTTAATAAAATTAAATCAAACCGCTAAAATGCAAAAACCCGCTTTCGCGGGTTTTTGTGTGAGCCTTGAAATTGAACTAATCTCAAGCTCGTAATTGGTGCCCAGAAGAAGACTCGAACTTCCACGACCTTGCGGTCACCAGCACCTGAAGCTGGCGTGTCTACCAATTTCACCATCTGGGCAGTATCGG
>NZ_JBIUWJ010000024.1:0-3990 GCF_044743405.1 Pseudomonas sp. NPDC087626 | reverse complement strand
GTACGGCAACGCTGTACGTCGTCGATGGCGCGCACTATACGGAGCGTCGTTTTAACTGTAAACCCCTGATATCAAAAAAACAGGGGAAATTTTACGAATGCTGCCGGGCGGTCGCATTCCGGCGGCAGGAAAGGGCATTTGGGGCCTTCAGTAGCCTGAAATTTCCCGTTTCATTACGCCTATGCCAAACTAACCCGCATATAGACAAGGTGAAAACTCTCTAATGGCCGATTGGCAGTCCCTCGATCCCGAGGCCGCTCGTGAAGCGGAAAAATATGAAAACCCTATTCCTAGCCGCGAACTGATCCTTCAGCACCTTGCTGATCGAGGTTCGCCTGCTAACCGCGAGCAACTGGTCGAAGAGTTTGGTCTGACCACAGAAGACCAGGTCGAAGCCCTGCGCCGCCGCCTGCGCGCCATGGAGCGCGACGCTCAACTGATCTACACCCGTCGTGGTACTTACGCACCGGTGGACAAGCTCGACCTGATCCTTGGCCGCATCAGCGGTCACCGTGACGGCTTCGGCTTCCTGGTGCCGGACGACGGCAGTGACGACCTGTTCATGAGCCCGGCGCAAATGCGCCTGGTGTTCGACGGCGACCGTGCCCTGGCGCGCGTGTCTGGCCTGGATCGTCGCGGGCGTCGCGAAGGCATGATCGTCGAAGTGGTGTCGCGTGCTCACGAAACCATCGTCGGCCGCTACTTCGAAGAAGGCGGCATCGGCTTTGTCGTCGCTGACAACCCGAAGATCCAGCAGGAAGTGCTGGTGACCCCGGGCCGCAACGCCAACGCGAAGGTCGGTCAATTCGTTGAAGTAAAGATTACCCACTGGCCAACCCCACGCTTCCAGCCGCAAGGCGACGTGGTCGAGGTAGTGGGTAACTACATGGCGCCGGGCATGGAAATCGATGTCGCCCTGCGCACCTACGACATTCCTCACGTCTGGCCGGAAGCGGTCCTCAAGGAAGCGGCCAAGCTCAAGCCGGAAGTCGAAGAGAAGGACAAAGAGAAGCGCATCGACCTGCGCCATCTGCCGTTCGTCACCATCGACGGCGAAGATGCCCGCGACTTCGATGACGCCGTCTACTGCGAGTCCAAGCCAGGCAAGCTGCGCCTGTTCTCCGGCGGCTGGAAGTTGTACGTGGCGATTGCCGACGTTTCCAGCTACGTGAAGATCGGCTCGGCCCTGGATAACGAGTCCCAGGTTCGCGGCAACTCGGTGTACTTCCCCGAGCGCGTGATCCCGATGCTGCCTGAGCAGCTGTCCAACGGCCTGTGCTCGCTGAATCCGCACGTCGATCGCCTGGCCATGGTTTGCGAGATGACCATCTCCAAGTCCGGCGAAATGACCGACTACTGCTTCTACGAAGCGGTGATCCACTCCCACGCCCGCCTGACCTACAACAAGGTCAGCGCGATGCTGGAAACGCCGAAACTCTCCGAGGCGCGTCAACTGCGCGGCGAGTACAACGACGTCCTGCCACACCTCAAGCAGCTCTACTCGCTGTACAAAGTGTTGCTGGCCGCTCGTCACGTGCGCGGTGCGATCGATTTCGAAACCCAGGAAACCCGGATCATCTTCGGTTCCGAGCGCAAGATCGCGGAAATTCGCCCGACTGTGCGTAACGACGCGCACAAGCTGATCGAGGAATGCATGCTGGCGGCCAACGTGGCCACCGCCGAGTTCCTCAAGAAGCACGAGATTCCTGCGTTGTACCGTGTTCACGATGGCCCGCCACCGGAACGCCTGGAAAAACTGCGCGCCTTCCTCGGCGAGCTCGGCCTGTCCCTGCACAAAGGCAAGGATGGTCCGTCGCCGAAGGACTACCAGGCCTTGCTGGCCGGTATCAAGGATCGCCCGGATTTCCACCTGATCCAGACGGTCATGCTGCGTTCGTTGAGCCAGGCGGTGTACAGCGCGGACAATCAGGGCCACTTCGGCCTGAATTACGAAGCCTATACCCACTTCACCTCGCCGATCCGCCGCTACCCGGACCTGCTCACGCACCGGGCGATTCGCAGTGTCATCCATTCGAAGATGAACACCCCGCACGTCAAGCGTGCTGGCGCGATGAGCATTGCGAAGGCGCGTATCTATCCGTACGACGAAGCGACGCTGGAGCAACTCGGCGAGCAGTGCTCGATGAGCGAGCGCCGCGCCGACGAAGCCACTCGCGACGTGGTGAACTGGCTCAAGTGCGAGTTCATGAAAGATCGCGTGGGCGAGTCGTTCCCGGGTGTGATCACCGCCGTGACCGGTTTTGGCCTGTTCGTCGAGCTGACCGATATCTATGTCGAAGGCCTGGTCCATGTCACCGCGTTGCCGGGCGACTACTACCACTTCGACCCTGTGCACCACCGCCTGGCCGGTGAGCGTACCGGCCGCAGCTTCCGCCTCGGCGACACCGTCGAAGTGCGCGTGATGCGGGTTGACCTGGACGAGCGCAAGATCGACTTCGAGATGGCGGAAAAAACCATCAGCGCACCGATCGGCCGCAAGAAGCGCGGCAGCGAAACCGCCGCTCCGGTTGCCAAGACCGCCGCAGAACCGGCGCCGGCGAAAACCGGTCGTCGTGGTCCTGCCAAGGAAAAGGCTGCCGAAGCCTACCGCCCAAGCGATGCCGCGGCGAAAAACGCCGAAGTGCGCAAGAGTCGGGAAATGAAACAGGCGTTGCTGGCCGAAGCGAAAAGCGGTGGTAAAGCGGCGTCTGGGGGAAAGACCGGACGGTCGGCGCCTGAAAAGGCCACCGGCGGCAAGCCAGCCAAACCGAGTAAACACCGTAAGGGTCCGCCAAAAGCGGGCTCGGCTCCAGCCAAAAGCGGCGGGGCACGTAAACCTAAGGCCAAGTCATGAGTCAGTTGGAAAAAATCTACGGCGTGCATGCGGTAGAAGCATTGCTGCGTCACCACCCGAAACGCGTCAAGCAGATCTGGCTGGCCGAAGGCCGCAGCGATCCGCGGGTGCAGACGCTGATCGAGCTGGCCAGCGAAAACCGCGTTGCGGTCGGCCAGGCCGAGCGTCGTGAGCTGGATGCCTGGGTCGAGGGCGTGCACCAGGGCGTGGTTGCGGATGTCAGTCCGAGCCAGGTCTGGGGTGAGGCCATGCTCGACGAGCTGTTGGACCGTACCGAAGGCGCACCGCTGTTGCTGGTGCTCGACGGTGTGACCGACCCGCACAACCTCGGTGCCTGCCTGCGTTCGGCCGATGCGGCCGGTGCGCTGGCGGTGATCGTGCCGAAGGACAAGTCAGCGACCCTGACCCCGACTGTACGAAAAGTAGCCTGTGGCGCCGCGGAAGTGATTCCGTTGGTGGCCGTGACCAACCTGGCGCGCACCCTGGAAAAACTCAAGCAGCGTGGCTTGTGGGTGGTCGGAACGGCGGGCGAAGCCGAGCAGAGCCTGTATCAGCAGGACATGACCGGCCCGACGATCCTGATCATGGGCGCCGAAGGCAGCGGCATGCGTCGCCTGACCCGTGACCTGTGCGACTACCTGGTGCACTTGCCGATGACCGGCAGCGTCAGCAGCCTCAACGTGTCCGTGGCCACAGGTGTCTGCCTGTTCGAAGCCCAGCGTCAGCGCAGCGTAAAAGCTGCAGGGACCGGCAAAAAGTCCTGACCCGGTTGTGTTCCCTGTAGGAGCGAGCTTGCTCGCGATAGCGGTGCAACATTCGGCATCAATGTTGAATATTGCGCCCTCATCGCGAGCAAGCTCGCTCCTACAGGGGTTTGTGGTGTCGCGCAAATGCGCATGCGAACGAACTGTTCAAATATTCACCAATAACCTTGCACCTCTCCTGTCCCTTCTCTACAATTGCGCCCCTTGCTGTGACGGCAGGCACGCATGTGTCTATCGCAAGCAAGTCCATAAGTGTCATTCACTCCTTGTCTGACCGCTTTTGAGCGGCAGGCTACAACCCGTAAGGAGCATTCATGCGTCATTACGAAATCATCTTTTTGGTCCACCCGGATCAAAGCGAGCAAGTCGGCG
>NZ_JBIUWJ010000023.1:0-95715 GCF_044743405.1 Pseudomonas sp. NPDC087626 | reverse complement strand
AAGCAACCTGCTGCCGAAAACTGCGTAACTCATTGTTTACCAAGGAGTTTTCCGTTTCGACTGCGCCGGAAGTGGGGCGAATTATAGACACCTGAAATCTCCCGTCAACCTTTAATTTGGCTTTTCTATCAATGAGTTACGCAAAGCCAAAAAAGGCGGTAGTGCGCCTTCTATATAAGCAAGGGCAAAACCGCCTCTATATAGAAGGGACGCCTAGAGCACACCAGATTCCTTAAAGGCGGCAACTGCAGCAGCATCCAGACCCAGCACTCGCTGCAAGACCTCCAGCGTGTGTTCGCCCAACAGCGGCGGAGCGCTGTGGTACTCCACCGGTGTTTCGGACAGGCGAATCGGGCTGGCGACCTGCGGCACCATACCCGCCAGTGCATGGGGCAGTTCTATCGCCAGCCCGCGCGCCTGGACCTGCGGATCAGCAAACACCTGCGACAGATCATTGATCGGCCCACAGGGCACACCCGCCTGCTCCAACTCAACCACCCACTGGGCGGTGGTCTTGAACACCGTGGCCTGACGAATCAGCGGAATCAGTACCGCGCGATTGGCCACCCGCAGCTTGTTGGTGGCAAACCTGGCATCGTCTGCCCACTGGGGCTGACCTGCCACTTCGGCAAACTTGCGAAACTGCCCGTCATTGCCCACCGTCAGGATGAAGTCGCCATCTGCCGTCGGGAAGTCCTGGTAAGGCACGATATTCGGGTGAGCGTTGCCCAACCGCTTGGGAGCAACCCCAGTCGTCAGGTAGTTCATTGCCTGGTTGGCCAGGCAAGCGACCTGGACATCCAACAGCGCCATATCAATGTGCTGTCCACCACCGTCATGATCCCGATGCGCCAAAGCCGCCAGGATCGCCACGGTGGAGTAGAGCCCGGTCAGAATATCCGTCAGCGCCACACCCACCTTGACCGGTCCGGCACCTTCATCACCTTCAGGGCGGCCGGTCAGGCTCATCAAGCCCCCCAGGCCCTGGATCATGAAGTCATAACCCGCACGCTTGGCGTAGGGTCCGGTCTGGCCGAACCCAGTGATCGAGCAGTAGATCAAATCAGGATTGATCGCCTTGAGCGTCTCATAGTCCAAGCCATAAGCCGCCAGCCCCCCAACCTTGAAGTTCTCGATGAGGATGTCGGACTTGGCAGCCAGCTCGCGCACCAGGCGCTGACCCTCAGGCCGGGTGAAGTCGATGGTCACCGATTGCTTGTTGCGGTTGGCCGAAAGGTAGTAGGCCGCCTCACTGGTGTTCTCGCCGTAGGCGTCCTTCAGGAAGGGCGGCCCCCAGGCGCGCGTGTCATCGCCGTTGCCCGGACGCTCGACCTTGATGACCTCAGCCCCCAGGTCCGCCAGGATCTGGCCGGCCCAGGGACCGGCCAATACGCGCGATAAATCCAGTACCCGCAAATGCGATAACGCACCCATGACCGCTCTCCTGTCAGTAGAACGCCTGGAGACCGGTCTGTGCACGGCCGAGAATCAGCGCGTGAACGTCGTGAGTACCTTCGTAGGTGTTGACCACCTCGAGGTTGACCAGGTGACGCGCCACACCGAACTCGTCGGAGATGCCGTTACCGCCGAGCATGTCGCGAGCCATGCGCACGATATCCAGGGACTTGCCGCAGGAGTTGCGCTTCATCATCGAAGTGATTTCCACCGCCGCCGTGCCTTCATCCTTCATGCGGCCAAGACGCAGGCAACTTTGCAGCGCCAGGGTGATTTCGGTCTGCATGTCCGCCAGTTTTTTCTGGATCAACTGGGTCGCCGCCAGGGGACGGCCGAACTGCTGGCGGTCCAGGGTGTATTGGCGTGCGGTATGCCAGCAGAACTCGGCGGCACCCAGTGCCCCCCAGGAGATGCCATAGCGGGCGGAGTTGAGGCAAGTGAACGGACCTTTCAGGCCACGCACGTCCGGGAAGATGTTCTCTTCTGGAACAAATACGTTGTCCATCACGATTTCGCCGGTGATGGAGGCACGCAAGCCGACCTTGCCGTGAATAGCCGGGGCGCTCAGGCCTTTCCAGCCTTTCTCGAGGACGAAGCCGCGGATATCGCCAGCATCATCCTTGCCCCAGACCACGAATACGTCGGCGATCGGGCTGTTGGTGATCCACATCTTGCTGCCGGTCAGGCTGTAGCCGCCTTCCACCTTGCGTGCACGAGTAATCATCGAACCCGGGTCGGAACCATGGTTCGGCTCGGTCAGACCGAAGCAACCAATCCACTCACCGGACGCCAGTTTCGGCAGGTACTTCTGTTTCTGCGCCTCAGTCCCGAACTCGTTGATCGGCACCATGACCAGGGAGGACTGCACACTCATCATCGAGCGATAGCCGGAATCGACACGCTCTACCTCACGGGCAATCAGCCCGTAGCAGACATAATTCAGGCCGCTGCCGCCGTACTGCTCGGGAATGGTCGCACCCAGCAGGCCAATCTCGCCCATTTCGCGGAAGATCGCCGGGTCGGTCTTTTCATGGCGGAAGGCTTCGAGGATGCGCGGAGCCAGCTTGTCCTGGGCAAACTGCGCTGCGCTGTCGCGCACCATGCGCTCCTCTTCAGTGAGCTGTTGATCCAGCAGCAGGGGATCGATCCAGTTGAAGCTAGCTTTACCGCCCATGAGCGTGTCCTCGCGAAGTAGGTCAAATATCGTGGACTGATCCTAGGCGTCGCTCGCGGAATGGGCAAACGAGGATTTTGCATGCTGTTGTGCTAATTTCTCACTCCGTAATTGCCCGGAACGGCATACACGAGAATCATTAGTGAGGTTGCCGTACATGCGCAGGAAGATCCCCAGCACCGCCGCCCTGATCAGCTTCGAAGCCGCCGCCCGCCACGAGAGCTTTACCAAGGCCGCCCTGGAGCTTTCGCTGACCCAGGGCGCGATATGCCGACAGATCGCCAGCCTGGAGGAGTTTCTCAGTGTCGAACTGTTCCGACGCTCACGGCGCGGCGTAAAACTCACCGAAGCCGGCCTGTCTTACAGTCGCCGGGTGGCAACCCAACTGGACGCGGTTGAACGCGACACCCTGTCAGTGATGGGCCAGAAGGGCGCCAACGTGATCGAACTGGCGGTCGTGCCGACGTTTGGCACCCAATGGCTGCTGCCGCGACTCAAAGACTTCCAGGAGCAGCACCCGGAAGTAACGGTCAACCTGACCAACCGCACACGGCCCTTCCTGTTTGCCGACACCGACTTCGACGCCGCGATCTACTTCGGCGACGCCGACTGGTCCGGTACCGAATCCCACAGGCTGATGGGCGAAAACCCGATGCCGGTGTGCAGTCCGGCCTTACGCGGCCCGTTCATGCAGCTCAGCGCCGAGCAGATTGCCGACTTGCCCCTGCTGCAACAGACCACACGCCCGTACGCCTGGCGCCAGTGGTTCAACTCCCAGAACCTGAATATCCCCCGGGACATGACAGGTCCGCGTTACGAGCTATTCTCCATGCTCGCCCAGGCGGCAATGCATGACATGGGCATCGCCCTGATCCCGCCGTTCCTGATCCAGCGCGAACTGGCGGAGAAAAGGCTGGTGATTGCCAACCCCCAGGCCCTGTCGAGCATCAAGGCCTATTACCTGATGATTCCTGACCGAAAGGTCGAATCCGCGTCTTTACGCGCATTTCGCGACTGGCTGATTCATCAGGCACATAGCTACAGCGTAGAGGGACAGGGGCCTACAGGCATTAGCTGACCTCGTAGTCAGCAAATTTAAAGCCCTACAGATATAACTATTTGTCGCATTTAAGCAGACTGTACGGAATACCTGCACAATCGTCCCACAGCCGCCTAACGGCGTGGCTTTCGCGCCTTAAATCGGCACCATGGTGCAACATTCATGCAGCCGATGAGCAAATCCCCAAATTTTCGCCAGAGTCGTTGCAAGTCACGGCCTACAAGGGATTAACCCGCCTGGTTGCGACATTCGGTCACGGGGTGACTTGTAGTTAATTTTCCGTCACCCGTCATAATCCCTTGAAGGGCACAAAGTTCGCCTGCAAAATGCCGCGCCCCGCCCGAAATACAGCGGGGTCGTGCTGATCGGCCGCCCCAGCCGCACCCTCCGCAGTGCGCTGGCCTTCTAAGAAAGATCGAAAGCAATAAGATCAAGCAGGAGATTTGACGTGCACATTGGTGTTCCTCTCGAAACCCAGACCGGTGAAACGCGGGTTGCTGCAACCCCGGAAACCATCAAGAAGCTGATCGGCCAGGGTCATAAAGTCACTGTGCAAAGCGGCGCCGGCATCAGCGCCAGCGTTGTCGACAGTGCTTATGAAGCGGCAGGTGCAGTGATTGGCAGTGCCAACGATGCATTTGGCGCAGAGCTGATCCTCAAGGTTGTCGCCCCCAGCGACAGCGAACTGAGCCTGATCAAAAGTGGAACCGTGCTGGTAGGCATGCTCAACCCGTTCAGCAATGAAACCATTGCCAAACTGGCCGAGCGTGGCATTACCGCGTTCTCCCTGGAAGCCGCGCCGCGTACCTCCCGCGCGCAAAGCCTTGATGTGCTCTCCTCGCAAGCCAACATTGCCGGCTATAAGGCCGTGCTGCTGGCCGCTCATCACTATCCGCGCTTCATGCCGATGCTGATGACCGCCGCAGGCACGGTAAAGGCTGCTCGCGTGCTGATTCTCGGCGCTGGCGTGGCGGGCCTGCAGGCCATCGCTACGGCGAAACGCCTGGGTGCGGTGATCGAAGCCTCCGACGTCCGTCCTGCGGTGAAAGAGCAGATCGAATCCCTGGGCGCCAAGTTCGTCGACGTTCCTTATGAAACCGACGAAGAGCGTGAATGCGCAGTTGGCGTCGGCGGTTACGCACGGCCGATGCCGGCCAGCTGGATGCAACGCCAGGCCCTGGCCGTGCACGAGCGCGCCAAGCAAGCCGACATTGTCATCACCACGGCCCTGATTCCTGGTCGCAAGGCCCCGGTACTGCTGAGCGCCGAGACTGTTGCCCAGATGAAGCCGGGCTCGGTGGTCATCGACCTGGCGGCGGCACAGGGCGGTAACTGCCCACTGACCGTCGCGGACCAGGTGATCGTCGCGCACGGCGTGACCATCGCCGGCCCGACCAACCTGGCAGCCCAGGTCGGCGCAGATGCCTCGGCGCTGTATGCGCGCAACCTGCTGGACTTCCTCAAGCTGGTCTTCACCAAGGAAGGCCAGTTCGAGATCAACCTCGAAGACGACATCGTCGCCGCGTGCCTGATGTGCCGCGACGGCCAAGTCATCCGCAAAAACGCCTAAGCAGGGATTCAGACGATGGAAGAGCTTATCTCCCCCGGTATCTACAACCTGATCATCTTCGTGCTGGCGATTTATGTCGGTTACCACGTGGTCTGGAACGTTACACCCGCACTGCACACCCCCTTGATGGCGGTGACCAACGCGATCTCGGCAATCGTGATCGTCGGCGCCATGCTCGCGGCCGCGCTGACCGTGACCCCGCTGGGCAAGACCATGGGCACCCTGGCCGTCGCGCTGGCGGCGGTGAACGTGTTCGGTGGCTTCCTGGTCACCCGTCGCATGCTTGAGATGTTCAAGAAAAAAGCCCCGAAAGCCGTAAAAGAAGAGGCGCCCAAGTAATGAGCATGAACCTCGTAACGACGCTCTACTTGATCGCGTCGATCTGCTTCATCCAGGCCCTCAAAGGCCTGTCGCACCCGACCACCTCGCGGCGCGGCAACCTGTTCGGCATGCTCGGCATGGCGCTGGCCATCCTCACCACCGTCGGCCTCATCTATAAGCTGGGGGCCGAACTGGCCACCGCTGGTATCGGCTACGTGATCGTTGGCCTGCTGGTCGGCGGCACCGCCGGTTCGATCATGGCCAAACGGGTTGAAATGACCAAGATGCCAGAGCTGGTCGCCTTCATGCACAGCATGATCGGCCTGGCCGCGGTATTCATTGCCATCGCCGCGGTGGTCGAGCCGCAGTCGCTGGGCATCGTCAAGCAGTTGGGAGACGCGATTCCGGCCGGTAACCGCCTGGAGTTGTTCCTCGGTGCCGCCATCGGTGCCATCACCTTCTCCGGCTCGGTGATCGCTTTCGGCAAGCTCTCGGGCAAGTACAAGTTCCGTCTGTTCCAGGGCGCACCAGTACAGTTCAGAGGTCAGCACAAGATCAACCTGGTGCTGGGCCTGGCCACCTTGGGCCTGGGCATCACTTTCATGCTGACCGGCAACCTGGGTGCGTTTGCCCTGATGCTGGCCCTGGCCTTTGTGCTGGGCGTGCTGATCATCATCCCGATCGGTGGCGCCGACATGCCGGTAGTGGTGTCGATGCTTAACAGCTATTCCGGTTGGGCTGCAGCGGGTATCGGCTTCTCGCTGAACAACTCGATGCTGATCATCGCCGGCTCCCTGGTGGGCTCCAGCGGCGCGATCCTCTCGTACATCATGTGCAAGGCGATGAACCGTTCGTTCTTCAACGTCCTGCTGGGTGGCTTCGGCAACACCGCAGACGCTGCCGGTCCTGCCGGTTCGGCGGAAGCGCGTCCGGTGAAATCCGGTTCGGCTGACGACGCCACCTTCCTACTGACCAACGCCGATACCGTGATCATTGTTCCGGGCTACGGCCTGGCGGTGGCACGGGCGCAGCACGCATTGAAGGAGCTGACCGAGAAGCTGACCCATCGCGGCGTGACCGTGAAGTACGCGATCCACCCGGTGGCGGGGCGCATGCCTGGGCACATGAACGTCTTGCTGGCCGAGGCCGAAGTACCGTACGACCAGGTGTTCGAGATGGAAGACATCAACTCCGAGTTCGGCCAGGCCGACGTGGTACTGGTGCTCGGCGCCAACGACGTGGTCAACCCGGCGGCGAAGAACGATCCGAAGTCGCCAATCGCCGGCATGCCGATTCTGGAGGCCTTCAAGGCCAAGACCATCATCGTCAACAAGCGCTCGATGGCCAGCGGTTATGCCGGTCTGGATAACGAGCTGTTCTACCTGGACAAGACCATGATGGTCTTTGGCGACGCCAAGAAAGTCATCGAAGATATGGTCAAGGCAGTCGAATAAACACTGCTCCACGGCAATACCAAAAACCCCAGCCTCCCGTAGGCTGGGGTTTTTTATTGGCCTCGATTACCCGACCAAAGGCTCTAAATCAGGGGCCTGCATTCGACCATGGTAGCGGGACGAATGTTTTCGAAATCACTAGACTGCGCATCTTGCTTCCGTTGCCCGAGATAATAATCCATGTACCGTGACCGTATTCGCTTGCCTTCGTTGTTGGATAAGGTGATGAGCGCCGCCGAGGCTGCCGCTCTGATTGAGGACGGCATGACCGTCGGCATGAGCGGCTTCACCCGCGCCGGCGAAGCCAAGGCCGTGCCCCACGCACTGGCCGAGCGCGCCAAGGTCACGCCGCTGAAGATCAGCCTGATGACCGGCGCCAGCCTGGGCAACGACCTCGACAAACAATTGACCGAAGCGGGCGTCCTGGCCCGCCGCATGCCATTCCAGGTCGATAGCACCCTGCGCAAGGCGATCAACGCCGGCGAAGTGATGTTCATCGACCAGCACCTGTCGGAAACCGTGGAGCAGTTGCGCAACCAGCAACTCAAGCTGCCGGACATCGCAGTCATTGAAGCCGTGGCCATCACCGAACAAGGCCACATCGTGCCGACTACCTCGGTCGGCAACTCCGCCAGCTTCGCGATTTTCGCCAAACAGGTGATCGTCGAGATCAACCTGGCGCACAACCCGAACCTGGAAGGTCTGCACGACATCTATATCCCGACCTACCGTCCGACCCGCACGCCGATCCCGCTGACCCAGGTCGACGATCGCATCGGCAGCACCGCGATCCCGATTCCACCGGAAAAGATCGTCGCCATCGTCATCACCAACCAGTCGGACTCGCCATCCACGGTGCTGCCACCGGACAACGAGACCCAGGCCATCGCCGACCACCTGATCAACTTCTTCAAGCAGGAAGTGGACGCCGGCCGCATGACCAACAAACTGGGCCCGCTCCAGGCTGGCATCGGGAGCATCGCCAACTCGGTGATGTGCGGGCTGATCGATTCGCCGTTCGAAGACCTGACCATGTACTCCGAAGTGCTACAGGACTCGACCTTCGACCTGATCGACGCCGGCAAGCTGAGCTTTGCCTCGGGCAGCTCGATCACCCTGTCGCAACGGCGCAATGCCGATGTCTTTGGCAATCTGGAGCGCTACAAGGACAAACTGGTACTGCGCCCGCAGGAAATCTCCAACCACCCTGAAGTGGTGCGTCGCCTGGGCATCATCGGCATCAACACCGCGCTGGAGTTCGACCTGTACGGCAACGTCAACTCCACCCACGTCTGCGGCACGCGGATGATGAACGGCATTGGCGGCTCGGGTGACTTTGCCCGCAACGCCCACCTGGCGATCTTCGTCACCAAGTCGATTGCCAAGGGCGGCGCGATTTCCAGTGTCGTGCCAATGGTCAGCCACGTTGACCACACCGAGCACGACGTCGACATCCTGGTGACCGAGATCGGCCTTGCCGACTTGCGTGGCCTGGCCCCTCGGGAACGCGCCCGGGTGGTTATCGACAACTGTGTGCACCCGGACTACCGCGAAGCGCTCAATGAGTACTTCGAGAAGGCCTGTGCCATCGGCGGCCACACCCCGCACATCCTGCGCGAAGCCCTCAGTTGGCACATGAACCTGGAAGAAACCGGGCGCATGCTCGCCGTGTGATTGGTACAGATGGCGGCCGGCGAAAACACTTTTTTGCCGGTCCGCTATCTTTCATCCAATATCTGACAAAAACTGTACTGCTGTACCGGTCTTTTCCTAGGTAAAAAGCCTACCTTTTCCGACTAAAACCCATAAAACGCACCATAAACGTGCAGATAGGTACAGTTGCCTCAATTTAGACCAGTACACCACCCTTTAACAGTTAACTGGTCTCTCACAATACAGGTGAACTGTATCTACAGAGACTGGCCAAACGAGAGGATCATGGGCACCAGTTAAACCACTACCTAATCCCGCCACAAGCGGAAGGATGTCACCATGGAACGTACACTCAGTTCCGAACTGTTCTTCGAAGACAACGCTGTAAAAACCCAGGCTTCCATGCCTCTTCGCGTTCTCGCCAACCTGATGCTGTGGCAGCGCCGCATCTCCAGCCGCCACCAACTGGCTCGCCTGGATTCGCGTCTGCTGGCTGACGCAGGGATTAGCGAAGCACAACGCTACGAAGAGCTGAGCAAGCCGTTCTGGCGCTAAGTTAGCGTCGCTGGCTCTGACCTTCAGGGGTCCACCGCCAGCACTCTGAATTGCACACACAAGACCCGTCGCGGGAAACCGCGACGGGTCTTGTCGTTTCAGGGCAAAAAAAACGCTGGTACAGAAGGTACTGCGCAAGATAGGTACAGTTGTTATAAATACAAAATTGCACCAGTACAATTTAACCCCAGTGTCACTGACCCGCTGAACCGCAAGGGTTCAACATGATCTCCCAAGGTTGCACTTTCAGCCTTCGCGCGAGGAATTGAGCATGGACACTTCACTCGAGATATCCCTATCGCACCGCCCACGGCGCGGCCTCCTGGGGCTGTTGACAAGGCTGATCAGGGCCACAGGCCAATGCCGGGAACGGGCGCGTACCCGCCACTTGCTGGCCCAACTCAATGACCAGCAACTGTCCGATATTGGTATCAGCCACGCAGACCGCATGGCCGAACTGGAGCGCTCCTTCTGGCAATAGTGGACGGCAAAAGGAAGACAGGACTGTTCGAACCCCTGAACATGCGCCTAATATCCAGATACAACGTGGCGAACACTGCGCGGTACGCGTCTGATTGTTCAGGCACCGTGCGGCTCGCGGTGGTTGTCCGGCGTTTTCCAACGCCTCTTTTTTGTTCTTAACAGGAGTTACCCCATGTCCCGTCTTCGTCTGCTCAGCGCTGCAGCCCTGCTGGCCGTGGCTGCCAATTCGCACGCCACCAGCTTCATCGTCACCACGGACGCTGTAGTCGGCGCACTCAAAGCCACTTCCGACGCCACCTCCGACATCACTTCTTCGTTCAAAGACGACAAGATCGTGCGCGCAGCCCGTGATGACGCGGCCAGCTTCGTCGCCAGCGAAGGTGCCATCCGCGGCGTTCGCCTGGAAAGTGCCCTGGAGCACATCCGCAAGCAGGTTCCACAGTTGAGCGCAACTGACGCCCAACTGGCTCAGGCTATCCTGACCATCTGATTGCAGGCTCTAGACGGGGTGGCCTGAGCTGCCCCGTTTGCCAAGGCCTGGCTCTGGGCCGGGCATTGCGCTAGCCTTGGGGCTGGTTTCCAGCTGTCCGGTCCCATGGATTTTCTTTCAAAAGCACTGTTCGTCCCCGCCACATTCATCGCCTGCTGGATCACCTCGGCCCATGCCTTGGACCTGACCACGCAGAACCTGGTCGTCACCGCCTATGCCACAAGCATGGTGACCTGCGCCCCCTTCGACCATAAACTGCTGCGCGCCGCGCACGATGATGCGGCAGCCTTTGTTGCCAGCAATGGCCAACTGCGAGGAGCGCGCCTGGAGTCGGCCCTGGTTTACCTGCACCAGAACCGGGCAAAACTTCATGCAAGTGACCTTGAACTGGCACAGGCAATTCTCGTCCAATAGCTATCCCACGTTCTTCTGGAGTCGTTCCATGCGTAGCCCGCTGATTGCTGCCACCCTCGGCCTATTGTTGTTGGCCGACATGGCCCAGGCCCAAACCCTGGTAGCCACCAGTAACATCATTATCCGTGCCTCCCAGCGCACCCTCGATTTCACCTCGGACACGACGACGTCCATCCGCGACTCGAAAGTCGTACGCGATGCCCACGACGACGCGGCAAGTTTCGTTGCCAGCAATGGCGATATTCGTGGCGCGCACCTGGAAGCAGCCTTCGACACCTTGCGCACCCGCGTGCCGGAAGCCCGCGACGCCAGTGACCAGGTACTCGCCGAAGCCATCCTCGCACTGTGAGGTCGTTCGTCACCAGGCTGCTGACCGCTGCCGCGCTGCTGTTTGGCACAACGGCCCAGGCCGGCCTGCAACTGCACCTCAAGACCGAAGGCTTGAGCCCGGCAGAACAGCAGGCCAGCCAGGCCTTGCTGGACGAGGCGATGCAGGCGCTGCCGCCGCACTTCGTCGAGCAACTGGACCGACGGATCAATGTCGGCTGGACCGACAACATGCCGGCCAACGCCTACGGCCAGGCCTCCCTGGTGTCCGAACTCGACCTCAACCGCAAGCTGCTACCCGGCCTGACGGACGGTAGCGCTGCCACTAAAAAGACCCACCGCCCCCACGGCACCGTACGCCGCGAGATGCTGGCCACGGTGCTGCACGAACTGACCCACATCTACGACCGTGCGCGTTTATGGCCTGGCCCCGAACGCCTGCTGATCCAGCGCTGTACCCGGCAGCACAACAGTTCGGGCCTAATCGGCATGCCCGATCAATGCCGTGGCCAGAACGACCGGCGCTTCACCCTCAGCGATGACCCGCGCCTGCTGGACCTGGCCGGCTGGCAGCAATACGTGGGCCGGCGCGGGGAACGTGAACAGCACAACCGCCAGATTGCACGCAGCCCGGACCTGTACGAAACCAGCAGCCCCAAGGAGTTCGTCGCGGTCAACATGGAGTACTTCCTCCTCGACCCGAGCTACGCCTGCCGCCGTCCGGCGCTGTACCGCTATTACCAGGAGCACTTTGGCTGGGCACCGGCGGCCAAGGACAGCTGCGCCACGTCTTTCGCCTTTCTCAATGCCGGCAACGACTTTGGCAAACAGCCGCTGGGGCAGGTCGATCCGGAGCGGGTCTACGCCGTCGATTACCTGCTCGCCGAAGCGAACCAGAACCTCGTCAGCCGCTGGGGCCACAGCATGTTGCGCCTGGTGATCTGTGCACCCGGGCGCCCGCGTGGGCCGGATTGCCGGCTGGATCTGGAATATTCCCTGGTGCTGTCCTACCGCGCCTTCGTCGGTGATGTACAGCTGTCGAGTTGGGATGGCCTGGTCGGCAAGTACCCCTCGCGGCTATTTGTGCTGCCCCTGGCACAAGTCATCGACGAGTACACCAAGACCGAATTGCGCAGCCTGGCGTCCGTCCCGCTGACCCTGTCGCGCAGCGAAATCGACGAAGTGGTGGAGCACGCTGCCGAGATGCACTGGAGCTACGACGGTAATTACTTCTTCCTGTCCAACAACTGCGCCGTAGAGAGCCTGAAACTGTTACGCAGTGGTAGCAACAATCCGCAACTGGTCGGCCTGGACAGCATCATGCCCAACGGCCTGCTGGAAGTGCTCAAGGCCCGCGGCCTGGCCGACACCAGCGTGCTCGACGATCAACGTGAGGCCTTGCGCCTGGGTTATCGCTTCGATTCATTCCGCGACCGCTATCAAGCCATGTTCGAGGTGCTGAAAAAGCACCTGCCGATCAAGCAGGACAAGGTCGAAGACTGGCTGACTGCAAGCGCTGCCGATCGCCGTCAATGGTTCGGCCAGGCCGACCTGCGCACCAGCGCCGCCTTGCTGTTGCTGGAGCAGGCGAGCTTTCGCCAGCAGTTACTGCTGGCCCAGAACGAAGTCAAGCAACGCTACCTCGATGCGCGGGAGCTGGAGAATGGTGGCATGGACCGGGCCAACAAGACCCTGCAGCAGATCCTCGCCAACAGCGGCTTCCTCAGTCGCCCGGCGGAATTGCTCGACGAGGGTGGCTACGGGTTGCCGCAAGCCAACGAATGGCAACGCCTGGAAGCTGAAAGCAGCAGCCGCCAGAAGATACTGCAAGCCTTGACCGGCGACCTCGACAAAGAGGCCCGCGCCCTGCTGGAGCCGGCCCGGGCAGCGGAGATCGCCGCCAACGAAGCCAACGTCAAGCAATTGGGTGAACACCTGCGGGCGCTGCATAAGGCGGCAGGCGGCCTGGAGCTGCCCTGAGCCCCAGGTGCAAGGTAGCCTGCGCTGGGCATTACGAACGTCCTGCGGCCGTTGACGCAGCCTCGCGAGCTCGACAGCTGCTACAGGGTTTCCTCGGGTTCTTCGGGGAGGTGTTCGTCCAGGTGCAGCCAAGGCAATCGACTGTCGGTCCAGATATGCCGTTCGGCAGGCGCCCGCTCCGGGTGATCCAGGGTGGCAATGGTCACATCGATGCTGTCCGGGCTCAGGTGCGTGATCAACGCCAGTTGGGCACCACAGTGGCCACAGAAGTAGCGCACACAGCTGGCCGAAGAGTCGTACTGCGCCGGGGTGCCCGCCAGCCACTGGAAGGCTGAACGGGGCAGGGTGATCCAGGTGGTCACCAGGCCGCCACTGACCCGCCGGCAAATCGAGCAGTGGCAATGGGCGATGTCCTGCAACGGCCCGCTGAATTGATAACGCAGCTGCCCGCAATGGCAGCCGCCGGTGTGAAGTACGCTCATGCCGACCCTCCTGATCCCCAACTGCACCCCATCAATCCGGGGCACTGCCCAGCACTTTAAGCCTCGCCAGGCGCGCTTGCACATCTCGTCCGGTGTTTGTCTGGCGAAAGGTAGCTGAAAGGTTTGCCGATTAGGATCGCCCCCACTGCCGGCAAAAGACCGGTTGGCCAACGCGAAATCCGCAACGTTCGCCCGGCCCAATTAACAACAACAATGGTGATTCTGATGTCCGCTCGCACCCGCCTGTTCGCCCCGACTCCCTTCGTACGCCTCGTGCTACCCGTTCTGCGCTGATCACAACCGGTCCGCCATTCCCTAGTCGCGCTACGTCTGGAGTATTCCCATGCTGACTTTCCTTGGCTTTGCCATGGTCATCACGTTCATGTACCTGATCATGACCAAGCGCCTGTCGGCGCTGATCGCCCTGATCATCGTGCCGATCCTGTTCGCCCTGTTTGGCGGTTTTGCGCCGAAAATCGGCCCGATGATGCTCGAAGGCATCACCAAGCTGGCCCCGACCGGGGTGATGCTGATGTTCGCCATCCTCTATTTCGCCCTGATGATCGACTCCGGCCTGTTCGACCCAGCCGTGCGCAAGATCCTCAAGCTGGTCAAGGGTGACCCGCTAAAAGTATCCGTCGGCACCGCGGTGCTGGCCCTGGTGGTGTCCCTGGACGGTGACGGCGCCACCACCTACATGATCTGCGTGGCCGCCATGCTGCCGCTGTACAGCCGCATCGGCATGAGCCCGCGCATCATGGCCGGCCTGATCATCCTGGCCGGTGGCGTGATGAACATGACCCCCTGGGGCGGTCCGACCGCACGCGCCGCCAGTGCACTGCACGTCGACCCGTCGGATATTTTTGTGCCGATGATCCCGGCGATGCTGGCCGGTGTGGTGGCGATCCTGGCGATTGCCTACATGTACGGTAAACGTGAGCGCGCGCGCCTGGGTGAACTGCATTTGATCGGCGATGAAATCGACCACAGCGAAATCAGCGTGTCGCAGTTCCCGGATGCCCGTCGGCCGAAGCTGATCTGGTTCAACGGCGCCCTGACCCTGGGCCTGATGTGTGCCTTGATCGCCGGCCTGCTGCCACTGCCGGTGCTGTTCATGGTCGCGTTCAGCATCGCCATGATCGTCAACTACCCATGCCTGCAACAGCAGAAAGACCGCGTCGCGGCTCACGCCGGCAGTGTGCTGGCAGTCGTCGGACTGATTTTCGCCGCGGGTATCTTCACCGGCATCCTGACCGGCACCGGCATGGTCGATGCGATGTCGAAAAGCCTGCTGGCAGTGATCCCGGACTTCCTCGGCCCTTACCTGGCCGTGATCACAGCCCTGGTGAGCATGCCGTTCACCTTTTTCATGTCCAACGATGCATTTTACTATGGCGTGTTACCGGTTCTTGCCGAGGCCGCCAGCCACTACGGCATCACCGCCGTGGAAATGGCCCGCGCCTCGATCGTTGGCCAACCCGTGCACCTGCTCAGTCCGCTGGTTCCATCGACCTACCTGCTGGTGGCGCTGGCCGGGATCGAGTTCGGCGACCACCAGCGCTTCACCCTCAAGTGGGCAGTTCTGGTTTGCCTGTGCATAATGTTCGCTGCGTTGCTGATGGGGATTTTTCCGCTGTTCAGCACTCTATAAGAGCATCAACTCACCGCGCCGCCAGCTAGACTTCGAGTTTTGAAGCCGCTGGCGGCGTGGTTTAACACATCCTCAAAGGAATACACATGGAATGGCTGACCAACCCAGAGATCTGGGTTGCCTTCTTGACACTGACGGCCCTGGAAATCGTCCTGGGCATCGACAACATCATCATGATCTCGATCCTGGTCAGCCGCATGCCCAAGCATATGCAGGCACGCACCCGGATCTTCGGCCTGGCCCTGGCCATGGTCACCCGGATCCTGTTGCTGCTGTCGATCACCTGGGTAATGCGCCTGACCGCCGACCTGTTCGTGGTCTTCGGCCAGGGCATTTCCGGACGCGACCTGATCCTGTTCTTCGGTGGCCTGTTCCTGCTGTGGAAAAGCTCCCAGGAGATGTACCACGCACTGGAAGGTGAAGACGAAACCTCCGAAGAGCCTACCGGCAAGGGTGGCAACTTCCTCTACACCATCATCCAGATCGCGATCATCGACATCGTGTTCTCCCTGGACTCGGTCATCACCGCCGTGGGCATGGTTTCCCATGTGCCGGTCATGGTCGCCGCGATCGTCGTTGCCGTCCTGGTGATGATGCTGGCTGCCGGCACCATCAGCACCTTCATCGACAAGCACCCGTCGCTGAAAATGCTGGCGCTGTCGTTCCTGCTGGTGGTCGGTACCGTGCTGATCGCCGAAGCCTTCGAAGTGCATGTGCCAAAAGGCTATGTCTACTTCGCCATGGCCTTCTCGCTGGCAGTGGAAGCGGTCAACATCAAGATGCGCACCGCAATCGCGAAAAAGAGGAAGCAGCAGGACCCTGTCAAGCTGCGCAAGGACATCCCGGGCCAGTAACCTGAACCGGATGTAGGAAGAAGGGGGCTCTCGCAAGCCCCCTTTTTTACGTCCGCATGAAGCTGTTTTCATGACAGTTTTGTTTCATTTGACGCTTTAGGCATGCGATGCTGGCGCCACGGCCGTTAGCGAACTACAGCTTAAGTACAGAATGTAGAAAATCGCGCGGTACCGCTGACTTGCCCCTTTGGGGCGCTATTCCACCAGGGGGCCTGTCATGCTGACCCTGCTCAATTTATTGTCTGCCGTGGCCTTGCTGATCTGGGGCACGCACATCGTCAGAACCGGCATCTTGCGGGTCTACGGCTCCAACCTGCGCCATGTCATTGGCCGCAACATGTCCAAGCGCTGGCTGGCCTTCATTGCCGGGATCCTGGTCACGGCCATGGTCCAGAGCAGTAACGCCACCGCGATGCTGGTGACCTCCTTTGTCGGCCAAGGCCTGATGGCACTGACCCCCGCGCTGGCGACCATGCTCGGCGCCGATGTCGGTACCGCACTGATGGCCCGTGTCCTGACTCTGGACCTGTCCTGGCTGTCGCCGCTGCTGATTTTCCTCGGGGTGATCCTGTTCCTCTCACGCAAGCAGACCCGCGTGGGCCAGATGGGTCGAGTCAGCATTGGCCTGGGACTGATCATCCTGGCACTGCAGTTGATCGTCGAAGCGGCCGCGCCCATCACCCACGCCCAGGGCGTCAAGGTGCTGTTTGCCTCCCTGACTGGCGACATCCTGCTCGATGCCTTGATCGGCGCACTGTTCGCGATGATTTCCTACTCCAGCCTGGCTGCCGTCCTGCTCACCGCAACCCTCGCCGGTGCCGGGGTCATCAGCTTGCCCGTGGCCATCGGCCTGGTGATTGGCGCCAACATCGGCAGCGGGGTGCTGGCCTTCCTCAGTACCAGCATGCAGAACGCCGCTGGCCGCCAAGTGGCGCTGGGCAGCCTGCTGTACAAGTTGATCGGGCTGCTGCTGATCATTCCGGTACTCGACCCCCTCGTGCACTGGATGGACAGTCTCGACTACAGCCCGCAGGGCCTGGTGATCGGCTTTCATCTGCTCTACAACACGGCGCGCTGCCTGGTGCTGCTGCCCAGCGTCGGCCCCATGGCGCGGCTGTGTGCCTGGCTGCTGCCAGAACGCCCGGAAACCAACGGCCAGGCCAAGGCCAGGCACCTGGACCTGACCGCCCTGGTCACCCCCAGCCTGGCCCTGGCCAATGCAGCGCGGGAAACCCTGCGCATGGGCGACCTGATCGAGAACATGCTCCAAGCCATGCTCGACGTGCTGCGTGGCAAGCAGACCGCGGTGCCCCAGCAAATGCGCAGCCTGAGCGATGACGTCGAGGCCCTCTACAGCGCGATCAAGCTCTACCTGGCGCAGATGCCCCGCGAAGACCTGAGCGACCAGGACAGCCGGCGCTGGGCAGAAATCATCGAACTGGCGATCAACCTGAAACTGGCCTCGGACCTGATCGAGCGCATGTTGCGCAAAGTCCAGCAGCAAAAGACCTCGCAGCGCCGCTCCTTTTCCGATGTGGGCCTGGAAGAACTCGCCGGGCTGCACCAGCAGTTGATTGCCAACCTGCGCCTGGGGCTCTCAGTGTTCCTCAGCGCCGACAAGGAAAGCGCCCGGCAATTGCTGCGTGAGAAACGGCGCTTCCGTGCCCAGGAAAGGCGCCTGGCCCACGCCCACGTCAGCCGCCTGCAACGCAAGATCGTACAAAGCATCGAGACCAGTTCCTTGCACCTGGAACTGATCGCCGACATGAAACGCTTGAACTCGCTATTCTGCAGCAGCGCCTATGTGGTGCTGGAGACCTCCGAAACCGGCGCCCTGGCGGTCGACGACATGGCTGACATCACCCATTCTCCCTGAACGTCTAGCGTTGCCAGCAGTCATTTGCAAAGCTTGAGGGAAAACCCCGCTCCCCGCATTTACCCGCCAGGAAGGTTGTTATGCGTTGTCTGTTGTTTGCGTGCCTGCTGCTGGGCTCCTCCTGCACCTGGGCCCTGGACCGTCTGCAAGTCGAGGGCTACGTGCTGCAAAACGGTCTGCAGATCCTGCTCAAGCCGAGCGCTGAGCGTGGGCATGTGGCAATCCGCCTGGTCGTCGGCGTGGGCCTCGACGACTTTTCCTGCGCCGACAAGGAACTGCCACACCTGCTGGAGCATGTGCTGTTCAGCGGTATCGATGCCGGCGGCGAAGGAGGGCTGGAGGAGCGCATGCAAGGCCTCGGTGGGGAATGGAATGCCTTCACCAGCAATGCCGACACCACCTTTGTCATCGAGGCTCCGGCGAAGAACCAGCGCAAGGTCCTCGACTTGCTACTGGCGCTGCTGACCGAAACCCACATCGACGACAACGCGATCAATGCCGCCAAACAGGTGGTCGAACGTGAAGACGGTGGCCACTACTCCCACCTGCAGCGCTGGCTCGATCGCCAGGACCTAGGCCATACCGCCAGCAACCAGTTGGCCGTGGAACTGGGGCTCAAGTGCCAGGAACGCTCCGAAGTCCACTCGCTGACCCGTGAACAGCTGGAACAGGTACGCCAGGAGTGGTACGCCCCCAACAACATGACACTGATCGTCGTCGGCGACCTCGATCGCCTGTTGCCGGCCTACCTGGAGCGCACCTACGGTCATCTGAAGCCGGTCGAACCCACGGTGCACCCGGCCCTGGCGCAGTTACAAAGCCCGGCCCAGGCCGAACGGAATCTGATCCACGGCTGGGTCGGCGATGCAGCCAAGCTGCACTGGCTATTCCCTGAGCCGATCCTCGACGACCAATACGACGAAACCTACGACCTGCTCAAGGATTACCTCGACTGGGCGCTTTACCGCCAGTTGCGCCTGGCCCACAGCCTGTCCTACGGCCCCGCAGCGGAGCGCGAAGTGTTTGGCGGAGTCGGCTTCATGAGCCTGAACGCGGACCTGGAGCGCGATGACCTGGCCCAGGCGCAGCAGGTACTGGCGCAGCTCAAGGCCGACCTGCTGCACAAGGGCCTCGACCCGGCCACTTTTGCGCGCCTCAAACAGGCCGCCATCGCCCGTCAGGCTTGGGCGGTGCAGGGTAATAGCGCACTGGCCGACTATTACTGGGGTGCCTTGGGCGACTTTGCAGACGGACGATTTGCCGACCCGGTCAAGCGCCTGCGTGCCGTGACGCTCAAACAGGCGAACCTGGCCCTGCGGCAACTGCTCGAACAGCCAGGATACGTGCGCATCGAAAAACCGCTGCTCAGCTATGATCAACTGACCTGGCTGCTGGGTGGGGTAGTCGGGTTATTGCTGCTCGGCGCACTGGGTTGGCGCTTTCATCGCCGAACATGAAGGTGCGTGGCGACCGGATGTCTCCCGGCGCTGGTATCCTAGGTGGGTTTTTCCTACGAACATTGTGAACCGCCAAAATGCCGAACCTGACCCTCTACGTCCAGCGCATCCTCGAGCTGATGAAGCGCTACCCCGGGGTCATCGCGCTCGGTGGTTTCATCTCGGGGGTCGGCAGCTTCATTCTGGTGGACCGCCAGCAAGGCCTGGCCACCTGGATCGCGATCATCATGCTGGTCAGCTGGGTCTGGCTGATGCTGGAAAACAGCCTGACGCAGTTGTTCACCAAGGTGTTCAAGCGCGAGATTCCGCAGCCGCTGCTGCGCTACGCGACCCAGATGATCCACCAGGAAAGCCTGTTTTTTGTCCTGCCGTTCTTTTTCATCACCACGACCTGGAACAGCGGGCAACTGGCGTTCACCGGGCTGCTGGGCGCCGCAGCGCTGATTTCCATCACTGACCCACTCTATTACAAATGGCTGGCCCCACGCCGCTGGCTGTTCCTGGCGATGCACACCCTGACGTTGTTTGCCGCCCTGCTGACCGCCTTGCCGATCATCCTGCACCTGACCACCTCGCAGAGTTTCAAGCTGGCGCTGGGCATTGCCATGCTGCTGTCCTTCCCAAGCCTGGCGTCGATCTTTCCGATTCGCACCGTGCGCGGTGGCCTCAGCGTGCTGTGCATCACCGTGGCGATCGGCGCCACCGGCTGGTTCCTGCGCTCCTGGGTACCGCCAGCCACCCTGTGGATGACCGAGGTGGCGATCAGCACTCAATTGCAGGACCGCACCCCGGGCGCCAGCCTGGAGCAGGTCAGCGTCGCCCAGTTGCGGGGCGACGGCCTGTACGCCTACACCGCCATCAACGCCCCGCGCGGCCTGGACGAGCGGATCTATCACGTGTGGAAATTCAACGGCAAGGAAGTCGACCGTATCGCCCTGGATATCCACGGTGGGCGCAAGGAAGGCTACCGGGCCTGGACCCACAAGCAGAACTTCCCTGGCAACCCGGCCGGCAAATGGCAGGTCCGGGTGCTGACCGAAGACGGCCAGGTGATTGGTGTGCTGCGCTTCGTGGTCACCGACACAGGTCAAGACAACCCGGCGCCGAACCAGGCAAAGTAACAAGGTTCGTGCTATTAGGTAGCACTGCGTCGCAGCCGAACAAGCAAGGAGCTTATGAGCGATACGACAACCGGCACTGCCCAGCTCGATACTTCCCACAGCCCTGCGCAGCTCAGGGTCACGGGCGACTGGACGCTTGCCCACTACGCCAACCTCAAGCAGTTGAGCGAAACCCTCAAGGGCCAGTATGACGACCGCGCCACCATTGACCTCAATGGCCTGGGCGCGCTCGACACCGCCGGTGCCTCCTTGCTGGTCGAATTGCTGGGGGCAGAGCGCCTCGGCAAAACCGCCGAGCATCCCGACTGCAGCCTGTGCGCCGCCGACCGCGCGCTGCTGCAAACGGTCTATGACTCGATGGCCGACTTCTGTGTCCCGGTAAAACAGCCCGAGATCAACGTCGGCATTCAGTTGCTGACCCGTATTGGCCGGGCCGTGGACACCGTCTGGCAAGACTCGCTGAAACTGCTGGGGTTCGTC
Source organism: Pseudomonas sp. NPDC087626 (assembly GCF_044743405.1). Taxonomy (NCBI): domain Bacteria; kingdom Pseudomonadati; phylum Pseudomonadota; class Gammaproteobacteria; order Pseudomonadales; family Pseudomonadaceae; genus Pseudomonas; species Pseudomonas sp. NPDC087626. The sequence continues at coordinate 74,858 of NZ_JBIUWJ010000023.1, read as the reverse complement.
GGCCTGATCCTGGAAACCATCGCCCGCGGCCTGTTTCGTCCCTCCCGCTGGCGAATTACGCCCATGGTCGCGCACATTGAGCAGACCGGGCTTGATGCCGCTCCGATCGTCGCGCTGCTGACCTTCCTGGTGGGCGCGGTCGTGGCCTTCCTCGGCGCCACGGTGCTCGCCAGTTTTGGCGCCAGCATCTTTACCGTGGACCTGGTGGCGTTCTCGTTCCTGCGTGAATTCGGCGTGCTGCTGACCGCGATCCTCATGGCGGGCCGCACCGCCAGTGCCTTTACCGCACAAATCGGCTCGATGAAGGCCAACGAAGAAATCGACGCCATCCGCACCCTGGGCCTGGACCCGGTCGAACTGCTGGTGGTGCCGCGGGTCCTGGCGTTGCTGGTGGCCCTGCCGATGCTGACGTTCCTGGCGATGCTCTCGGGGATTGTCGGCGGCGGCGTGGTCTGCGCCCTCTCGCTGGATATCTCGCCGGCGATGTTCCTCTCGCTGCTGCAGTCGGATATCGGCGTCCAACACTTCCTGGTAGGCATGGTCAAGGCACCGATCTTCGCCTTCCTGATCGCCGCCGTCGGCTGCCTGGAAGGCTTCAAGGTCAGCGGCAGTGCCGAGTCCGTCGGCGCCCACACCACCTCCAGCGTGGTGCAATCGATTTTCGTGGTGATCGTCCTGGATGCGGTCGCCGCATTGTTCTTTATGGAGATGGGCTGGTGAGTCGCTTACCCCGTGCGCCGACCGAGGCGGTGATCGAAGTCCGTGGGCTGTGCAATCGATTCGGCAGCCAGAGCGTGCATGAAAACCTCGACCTGGATTTGTACAAGGGCGAGATTCTCGGCGTGGTGGGTGGCTCCGGCAGCGGCAAGTCGGTGTTGCTGCGCAGCATCATTGGCCTGCGCCAGCCTAGCGAAGGGGCTGTGACGGTGTTCGGCAAGAACCTGCCGAGCCTCTCGGAGCACGAACGTTCGATGGTGGAACGGCGCTTCGGCGTGCTGTTTCAGAAGGGCGCGCTGTTTTCGTCGCTGACCGTGACCGAAAACGTCGCGCTGCCACTGATCGAGCATGCCGGGCTGAGCCGCGCGGATGCCGAACACCTGGCCGCGGTGAAGCTGGCGCTGGCCGGGCTGCCGCTGTCGGCCGCCGACAAATACCCGGCCTCGCTGTCCGGCGGCATGATCAAGCGCGCGGCCCTGGCACGGGCGCTGGCGCTGGACCCGGACATCCTGTTTCTCGATGAACCGACCGCCGGCCTCGACCCCATTGGCGCGGCCGCCTTCGATCAATTGATCCTGACCCTGCGCGATGCGCTGGGGCTGAGCGTGTTCCTGGTCACCCATGACCTCGACACGCTCTACACCATCACCGACCGGGTGGCGGTGCTGGCGCAGAAGAAGGTGCTGGTGGCGGATGCCATCGATGTCGTCTCGGAAACCGACGACGCCTGGATTCACGAATACTTTCATGGCCCTCGCGGCCGCGCGGCGCTTGGCGCCGCTTCACAGCTCAACGAGGTATGACATGGAAACCCGAGCCCATCATGTATTGATCGGCCTGTTCACCGTCCTGGTAGTGGCCGGTGCCTTGCTGTTCGGTCTGTGGCTGGCCAAATCCAGCGTCGACAGCGAGTTCAAGGACTACGAGGTGGTCTTCAACGAGGCGGTCAGCGGCCTGTCCAAAGGCAGCGCGGTGCAGTACAGCGGGATCAAGGTTGGCGATGTGGTGAGCCTGCGCCTGGACCCCAAGGACCCGCGCCGGGTCCTGGCACGCATCCGCCTGGGCGGCGAGACCCCGATCAAGGAAGACACCCAGGCCAAGCTGGCCCTGACCGGCATCACCGGTACCTCGATCATCCAGCTCAGTGGCGGTACACCACAAAGCCCTGAATTGCGGGGCAAGGACGGCAAGTTGCCGGTGATTGTCGCCTCGCCATCGCCTATCGCGCGCCTGCTGAACAACAGCGACGACGTGATGAGCAGCATTAACCGCCTGCTGTACAACGCCAACCAGATGCTCTCGCCGGAGAACGTCGACCGCCTCGGCAAGACCCTGGCCAACCTGGAGCAAACCACCGGGGCCATTGCCGAGCAGCGGGGCGATATCCGCCAAGCCATGCAACAACTGTCGGCCATCGGCAAACAGGCCACCGCCACCCTGGAACAGACCACCGCGCTGATGCGCAACGCCAACGGCCTGCTCAACGACCAGGGCAAGCAGATGTTCGGCAGCGCCGGACAAGCGATGAAGTCCCTGGAGCAAAGCACGGCAACCATCAATACGCTGCTGACGAGCAATCAGGACGCCCTGAGCAACGGCATGCAGGGTCTCAACGGCCTGGCGCCGGCCGTGCGCGAACTACGCGATACCCTGAGCTCGCTGCGGGCCATCTCTCGTCGCCTGGAGTCCAACCCTAGCGGTTACCTGCTCGGCAGCGACACGGACAAGGAGTTCACACCATGAAGCGCGTCTACCGCCCATTCGCCCACGGGGCCCTGCTGGCAAGCCTGGCCCTGGCCAGCGCCTGCTCGATTCTGCCCAAGGCCGAGCCGCAGGATGTGTATCGCCTGCCTGCAACCCAAGGCCCGGCAACCACGACGCGAGCCACTCCTGTGACATGGTCGCTGCGTCTGGCCAAGCCGCAAGCGGGCGATGTGCTTAACAGCGCGAAAATCGCAGTGATCCCCCAAGGCGACCTGATCAGCAGCTACAAGGCCTCGCGCTGGAGCGATCCCACCCCGATCCTGTTGCGCAACCGCCTGCTTGATGGCTTCGCCGAGGATGGCCGGGTGCGCCTGCTGAGCACCGATGACAGCAACCTGCAGACTGACCTGGAACTGGCTGGCAACCTGCAGGCGTTCCAGAGTGAGTACCAGGGCAATGGCGTGCAGGTGGTGATTCGCCTGGATGCCCTGCTGGTGCGCGGCAGCGATCAGCGCATCCTCGCCAGCAAGCGCTTTGAAGTGCGCCAGTCGGTGAGTGACGTCAAGGTGCCAGGCGTGGTCACCGGGTTTGGCCAGGCCGGCGATACGCTGACCCGGCAAGTGGTTGCCTGGACGGTGGAGCAGGGACAGAGGCACGCTCCCAAACCCGCAGCAGCATCCTTGTAGCAGCTGTCGAGCCCGCGAGGCTGCGTTCGGCTGCGAAGCAGACGCCAAGGACCCACGCCAACCCGGCGAGGACTGCGTCCTCGAACGCAGCCTCGCGGGCTCGGCAGCTGCTACAGGTTGGCACGTTCAACTGTGGAGCGAGCGCCCGCTTGCGGCTTGCTCGCGAAAGTCGTCAACGATAATGGGTTCAGCCAAAGAACCAGTAGCAGACCGCGATTGCCGCCAGCACCCCGGCCAGTTCCGCCAACAGCGCACACCCCACGGCGTGCCGGGCACGCTGGATACCCACCGCACCGAAGTACACCGCCAACACATAGAAGGTCGTTTCGGTGCTGCCCTGAATGGTCGCGGCCACCAGCGCCGGGAAGCTGTCGACGCCGGAGGTCTGCATGGTTTCGATCAGCATCGCCCGCGCGGCACTGCCCGAGAACGGCTTGACCATCGCGGTCGGCAAGGCGTCGACAAAGCGCGTGTCCCAGCCCGCCCACTCCACCAGATGGCGAATGCCGTCCAGGCCGAAGTCCAGCGCCCCGGAAGCCCGCAATACGCCTACCGCACACAGCATGGCCACCAGGTAGGGCAACAGGTTCTTGGCCACATCGAAGCCTTCCTTGGCGCCTTCGACGAATGCTTCATACACCTTGACCTTGCGCAGCGCGCCAATCACCAGAAACAGCATGATCAGGCCGAACAGCGTCAGGTTGCCGAGGATCGAGGACAACCCCGCCAGCGCGGTGGCTGAGAGCGTCGCCAGCAGGGCCATGAAACCACCCAGGACCAACGCACCGGGAATCAGGTAGGCAAGCACCACCGGGTCCCACAGGCGCAGGCGCTGCATGAACGCCACCGACAGCAGCCCGACCAGCGTCGAACAGCTGGTGGCCAGCAGGATCGGCAGGAACACCAGGGTCGGGTCCGGCGCGCCTTGCTGGGCGCGATACATGAAGATCGTCACCGGCAGCAACGTCAACGACGAGGCGTTGAGCACCAGGAACAGGATCTGCGCATTGCTCGCCACCGTTGCACTGGGGTTGAGCTCTTGCAGTGCCTTCATCGCCTTGAGGCCGATCGGCGTCGCCGCGTTATCCAGGCCCAAGCCGTTGGCCGCGAAGTTGAGGGTGATCAGGCCGATGGCTGGATGGCCCGCTGGCACTTCCGGCATCAGGCGCAGGAACAGCGGACCCAGGGCCTTGGCCAACCACTCGACGATCCCGGCCTTTTCGGCGATCCGCAAAAAGCCCAGCCACAGGGTCAGGGTGCCGAACAGCAGTACCATCACCTCGACCGACAGTTTGGCCATGGCGAAAATGCTTTCCACCATCGCCGCGAAGATCCCGGCATTGCCGCCGATCAGCCACTGCGCCAATGCCGAAATGGCCGCCACGATGAAAAAGCCAAGCCACAGGCCGTTGAGCATCAGTCAAATCCCCCAGAAGATGCGGCGAATGATAGCGGGGTGGGCAGAAACGACAAACCCCGGATTTCTCCGGGGTTTGTCTGGGATCTAGGAGCAGCTGGCGCCAGCTTGCGGCGCCAGCTCCTACAAGAGTCGCATTTAGTGGTTGGTCGTCTCACCAGCCGGCAGCTTGTCCTTGCTGCGCCAGTGCGGCAGGGAGTTCCAGTAACGCTGGCCCTTGGCATCGTCGTACATGCCTTCCCAACGAGAGATGACCAGTACGGCCAGGGCATTGCCGATCACGTTCAGAGCGGTACGCGCCATGTCCATGATGCGGTCGACACCGGCGATGAACGCCAGGCCTTCCAGCGGAATACCAACGCTGCCCAGGGTGGCCAGCAGGACCACGAAGGACACGCCCGGCACGCCGGCGATACCTTTGGAGGTGACCATCAGGGTCAGGACCAGCAGCAACTGCTGACTGATCGACAGGTCGATACCGTACAACTGGGCAATGAAGATTGCCGCGATGCTCTGGTACAGGGTCGAGCCGTCGAGGTTGAACGAGTAGCCAGTCGGTACCACAAAGCTGCAAACGGCTTTCGGCGCGCCGTAGGCTTCCATCTTCTCGATCACGCGCGGCAGCACGGTTTCCGAGCTCGCGGTGGAGTAGGCCAGCACCAGCTCATCCTTGAAGATGCGCATCAGCTTGATCACCGAGAAGCCGAACAGGCGAGCGATGATGCCCAGCACCACGAAGGCGAAGAAGGCGATGGCGAAGTAAACCAGGATCACCAGTTTGGCCAGCGGCAGCAGGGAGGCGAAGCCGAAGTTGGCCACGGTCACCGCGATCAGGGCAAACACACCGATCGGCGCGTAGTTCATGATCATGTGAGTGACCTTGAACATGCTTTCCGATACGCCCTGGAACATCTTCACCAGCGGTTCGCGCAGGTCCGACTGCAGGCTCGACAAGCCGAGACCGAACAGCACCGAGAAGAAGATGATCGGCAGCATCTCACCACGCGCCATGGCGGCAAAGATGTTCGATGGAATCAGGTTGAGGATGGTTTCGATGAACGCATGTTCATGCTGAACCTCGGCCGCCGTCGCCTGGTACTTGGAAATATCCACAGTACCCAGGGTGCTCATGTCGATGCCGGAGCCCGGATGGAACAGGTTGGCCAGCACCAGGCCCACGAGAATGGCGATGGTGGTGACGATTTCGAAGTAGATGATGGTCTTCAGACCAATGCGCCCGAGTTTCTTCGCATCACCCACGCCAGCAATGCCGACGATCAGCGAGGAGATCACGATCGGGATCACGATCATCTTGATCAGACGGATAAAGATATCGCCCGCTGGTTGCAGGACGTTACTGATCCACCAGGCTTTTTCAGCACTGAAGTGGTTGAGCAGTGCGCCGATTGCTATACCCAGGACCAGACCGATGAGGATCTGCCAGGCGAGGCTAAGCTTTGCCTTCTTCATATCATTACCCTTACTTGCGTTTGACTCGAGCAGATGCACGAACTGGAACACCCAATGGCGTAAAAGTTTGCGCACCTGCCCCCGTATAAGGTCACCCGGAGCGCGTATTTCGGCTCTCTGGCAGGCGAAAAAAGGCGCAACTATTCCGATGCAACGGGACCACGTCTAATGCCGTAAACGCCTACCCTATGCCGAATCGGCATGAGTTTTTTTTAGTAAAACGACCGTCCCAACCGGTTCGAATACGACATTTCGGCAGGCATAAGTGCCGTGAACCGGCCATTGCAGAGCAGGGTGGTTATTAATTGACCAGTCAATTACGTACAAAAATCAGCGATTTTCCCTACGCAACGCGTCGAAAAATGGTCAGAAAATAATCGCAAATTTCTCGATATACGGTCGCCAGGAAACACTGGGAAATGGTTTGGCAGAAAGGATTGTTGTCTGTGACCCGAGCAGAATAGCTCAAGCGCTCTAACTCAGTGTTTTGCCCACGTAAGCGCGCCGCCCGTTCCCCCAGTCGAGATTGACCGGCGAACGGGCGACGCTGCTTTGCCTGACCCGGCCCTTACGCAGGCACTCCCTGTACCCGTAGGTCACTCCGATCCTGCAACAATCAGAACGTCCCGGCCCCCTGGTCATACGCGCACCTTCCTCGGGTGGGCGTAAAGGAAAGAGACGCTATCGGGCTCTTTCGGTTTTCAATTCCTGTGCTCATCCAACGAACCCTGGCTTTGCCACCCGGCAACGGGGTGGCGCCAGTGCCTTCACGCAACCGCTCAGTGTCAGCCTCGACCGCGACGGCCGAAGAAGAAGGAAACAACAAACATCACCAGGAACACGACAAAGAGAATCTTGGCGATACCCGTGGCGGTGCCCGCGATACCACCGAAGCCCAGTACGGCAGCGACAATGGCAATGATCAAGAATGTGATTGCCCAGCTCAACATGATGACTCTCCTTACGCTTCGATTAGAGGTGCTGCGATTCCCGATGCATGGAGCCGGCACCAGGTCTGTTGCCTAGAACACCCAACGCTCCTGACGGGGCATGTCAAACCCAGGCTGGGCCTGGTCGACGTCCATCATGCGCAGGGGGGCCGCATCAGCCGTCTGGCTGCTGACGGCGCTGAAATGGGTCTGGGTGAAGTGTTGAGTCGGCGTAATCGCAGCATCGGGCTGCTGGCTGTGCTGCCAGAGCATGAATTGCTGGCCGCCGATCAAGGTGATCACCAGCGCAAGGACGGTGAACAGCCCTTGCTGGACATACAGTGGCGAAAGACGCAATTGGGCGGCACGTTGGCGATTCATCCTGAAACTCCTCCCACACTGGTGGTTATTATTGGTTTAGGGCGGACCTGCTTGAACGCCCTGGGCTATTCAGTACATTGCAGCCTGCATGCCATCTTTCCTGACAGAAATAAACTCAATAAAATCAAACACTTAGTCTTAATTAAAAATCCAAGCTGAACGCATCCTGCACGATGCACCGAGCACGGGTCGTGCGTTCTGCACGATTGATTTGCAGCCGAGGGAAAATTTTTGGAATGTATGAGGTGCCGCAGATGTCAGAAAAGGAGACAGGTGCGCTGCAGGACTCCGATTTTTCGCTAAAAATCGAGCTATTTCATATAGTTAGCGAAGTTGAGAGGGAATAACTCCCCGGCTTTGAGCAGAAGCGACCAGAATCAACCATGCAACTTGCCCGATTTCGTCGGGACTAACTAAGATCATTCATTTAAGGAGCGTAGGAAAAATGGAATCCGCCAACGAGCATCAAGGCCGCATTCTGCTGGTGGACGATGAGTCCGCCATCCTGCGCACCTTCCGCTACTGCCTTGAAGACGAAGGCTACAGCGTCGCCACCGCCAACAGCGCTGCCCAGGCCGATGTCCTGCTGCAACGCCAAGTCTTCGACCTGTGTTTCCTCGACTTGCGCCTGGGCGAGGACAACGGCCTCGACGTGCTGGCGCAAATGCGCATCCAGGCACCCTGGATGCGCGTGGTCATCGTCACCGCTCACTCGGCCGTGGACACCGCCGTCGACGCCATTCAAGCCGGCGCCGCCGACTACCTGGTAAAACCATGCAGCCCAGACCAACTACGCCTGGCCACCGCCAAGCAGCTTGAAGTGCGGCAGCTCTCGGCCCGCCTTGAAGCCCTTGAAGGTGAAATGCGCAAACCCAGCGACGGTTTGGATTCCCACAGCCCGGCCATGAAAGTGGTGCTCGAAACCGCCCGCCAGGTCGCTAGCACCGACGCCAATATCCTGATACTCGGCGAGTCCGGCACCGGTAAAGGCGAGTTGGCGCGAGCCATTCATGGCTGGAGCAAGCGCGCGAAAAAATCCTGCGTGACCATCAACTGCCCGTCACTGACCGCCGAGCTGATGGAAAGCGAGCTGTTCGGCCATAGTCGGGGGGCGTTCACCGGCGCCAGCGAAAGCACCCTCGGCCGGGTTAACCAGGCAGACGGCGGCACCCTGTTCCTCGACGAGATCGGCGACTTCCCCCTGACTTTGCAGCCCAAACTGCTGCGTTTTATTCAGGACAAGGAATATGAGCGGGTCGGCGACCCGGTTACCCGGCGCGCTGATGTACGAATCCTCGCGGCCACCAACCTCAACCTGGAAGACATGGTCCGCGACGGGCGCTTCCGTGAGGACCTGCTCTACCGCCTGAACGTCATCACCCTGCACCTGCCACCGCTACGTGAGCGCGCCGAGGACATCCTGACCCTGGCCGATCGCTTCCTGGCCCGCTTCGTCAAGGAGTACGCGCGCCCGGCCCGCGGCTTCAGTGACGAGGCACGCGAAGCGCTGCTGGGCTACCGCTGGCCCGGCAACATCCGCGAACTGCGAAACGTCGTGGAGCGGGCGAGCATCATCTGTCCGCAGGAGCGGGTCGAGATCAGTCATTTGGGGATGGCCGAACAGCCCACCAACAACGCCCCGCGCATCGGCGCCGCCTTGAGCCTGGATGAGCTGGAAAAAGCCCACATCGGCGCCGTACTTGCCAGCGCCGGCACCCTCGATCAAGCAGCCAAGACCCTGGGTATCGACGCCTCGACCCTGTACCGCAAACGCAAACAGTACAACCTGTGAGCGCCCCCCTATGAAACTGGCGATGAAGTTGCGCACCCGTCTGTTTCTGAGTATCTCGGCATTGATGACCGTGGCGCTGCTCGGGCTGGTGCTCGGGCTGGTCAGCGTGATGCAGATGGCGAGTAATCAGGAGGTGCTGATCCGCGACAACTTCATCACCCTGGACCTGGGCCTCAAGCTGCGCCAGACCTTGGGCGATCAATTGATGATCATGCTCAACCAGACCCCCGACCTGGCGGCGCTGGAAAACTCCGAGCGGCACTATTTCGAGTTGCTGGATCAAGGCATCACCCATGAAAACCGCCTGGACAACGGCCACCAAGGCTTCCAGCAAGCCCGGGATGATTATCTGTCCTTCCTCAAGGCCTTCAGCGAGTCCCAGAATCTTTCCGGCAGCCTGAGCGGCAACCAGGAACTGACCGACAAATTCAACGTCCTGCGCAATGGCCTGATCGGCGAACACAAACAAGCGCTGGAGAATATCAACAGCACCCAACGCAAAGACCGCGAACGTGCGTTGCTGGTGGCCGGCTCGCTGGGCCTCGTCGGGTTGGCGGTACTGATCATCGGCTTTATCACCGCCCATGGCATCGCCCGCCGTTTCGGCGCGCCGATCGAAGCGCTGGCCAAGGCCGCCGACAATATCGGCCAGGGTAATTTCGACGTCACCCTGCCACTGTCCCCTGCGGCGGAAATGAACCTGCTGACTCGCCGCTTCGGCATCATGGCCGAAGCCTTGCGCGAACATCAGGCCACCAACGTCGATGAACTGCTGGCCGGCCAGCAGCGCCTGCAGGCGGTACTCGACAGCATCGATGACGGCTTGCTGATGATCGATCGCCAGGGCCAGCTGGAACACATGAACCCGGTAGCACAACGCCAACTGGGCTGGGATGACGACCGCCTTGGCCTGGCCCTGGGTGTCGCGCTGCAACGCCCGGAACTCGACGAACAACTGCAGTTGGTATTGCGCGGCGGTTCACTGGAGCGCGCGCCGGATGACCTGAGCATCGAGGTCGACGGTGAATCGCGCCTGCTGACCTACAGCCTGACCCCGGTCAGCCATACCGAAGGCCATATCCTCGGGGCAGTGATGGTGCTGCACGACGTCACCGAACAGCGGGCCTTCGAACGGGTGCGCAGCGAATTCGTACTGCGCGCCTCCCATGAACTGCGTACACCGGTCACTGGCATGCACATGGCCTTCGGCCTGTTCCGCGAACGCGCGCATTTTGCCGAAGACTCCCGGGAAACCGACCTGCTCGACACCGTCAACGAAGAAATGCAGCGCCTGATGCAGCTGATCAACGACCTGCTGAATTTCTCGCGGTATCAGAACGGCCTGCAAAAACTCACCCTGGCCCCCTGCAACATTGATGACTTGCTGGAGCAGGCCCAGGGCCGCTTCCTTGAGCGAGCCCATGAGCAAGGCATCGAATTGCTGGTGGAAATCCAGACACCGCTGCCGCGCTTGCAAGCCGATCAGCCGCAACTGGAGCGGGTGTTGGACAACCTGATCGACAACGCCCTGCGCCATACCAGCGAAAAAGGCCAGATTCGCCTGCAGGCCCGGCGCCATGGCGAACGAGTGATTGTCAGCGTCGAAGACAATGGCGAAGGTATCGCCTATGGCCAGCAAGGCCGGATCTTCGAACCTTTTGTACAGGTCGGTCGCAAGAAAGGCGGCGCGGGGCTGGGCCTGGCGCTGTGCAAGGAAATCGTCCAGTTGCACGGCGGCCGCATGGGCGTCTACTCAAGACCGGGGCAAGGCACACAGTTTTATCTGGCGTTGCCGCTATAGCGTGCGTTCACGCCTCGTCATCAATCCGCCGTGGCGCCATGCGACGGCCGCGTGTCACCAGCTCAATCAACTGCATGGCGCTCAGGGCGTGGGCGAACAGCCAGCCCTGGCCATAGTTGACGCCTTCGCTGCTCAGGTACATGGCCTGGGCTTCGTGCTCGATGCCTTCGGCGATCACCTTGAGCTCCAGGGCATGGGCCATGCGGATGATATGGGGCGCGACGCCACTACTGGCCGCGTCATGACCTAGGGCATCGATGAAGGCCTTGTCGATTTTCAGGCAATCCACGGGCAGGGTTTGCAGATATGCCAGGCTGCAATAACCGGTGCCAAAGTCGTCGATCAACACTTGATGCCCGGCGTCGCGCAGGGCTTGCAGGTTTTCCCGGGCGACCACCACATCGATCAAGCCGCGTTCAGTGACCTCAAACGCGATCTGCCGGGCCGCCACCCGGTGCAAGGCCAGCAAGCGCGACATAACTTCGCCGATCCTCGGCACCATCACATCGCACGCCGCCAGGTTGACGGAGATGTACAGCTGCGGGTTGGCGCGCAGCAGTTGACCCAGTTGTTCCAACAGGCGCTGCAGGACGAAATCGGTGATTTGCCGGATCTGCCCGCTGTCTTCGGCCATGGGGATGAAGAGGTCGGGGCTGGTGAGGGTGCCGTCCGGTCGACGCCAGCGCAACAAGGCCTCGGCGCCCACGCAATTACGGCTACGTAGATCGAAGATCGGTTGATAGAGCACCTGCAACTCGCCGCGCTTGAGGGCGCCCTGCAGCTCGCCGCCCATGGACTGGCGCTGGCGGGCTAACAGAAACACCAGCGCACCAATACTCAAGCCCAGCATCAGGCTCGCCGGCACCAGCCACCACCACAAGGTCGGCAGGTGCATGGCGGTGCGTGGAGAAATCAGCACCAGCTGATATTCCGGGTTGTTGGTCGGCATGCGGTAGATCAGGCGGTTCTGGGTGATCTGCAACGGCTCATTGCTGAACGGCGACCAGGGCTCCGACGGTGGCCAGGCTTGCGGAGCCCCCAGGACCGGGATTGCCCGGGTGCCATGGTCGAGCACTACCAGCAGGCTGCTGCCGGGTGACAGGTCGACCATATCGGTCAAATGCCCGCGAGAGGTCGCCACCCGGAAACTGCCACGCCCCAGCATCAACGCCGCGCGGTTTTCATCGGGTTCGGTGGAGGTGTTGAGCCAATAACTGTAGGTCGGCCCCTTGATGTCAGGGGGGCGGATGGCCGAGAGGGCATCCTGGTGTGGACGGTTGGAGCAGAATTGGGTTTGGTCGATGTAGGCCGCTTCATAGACGAAGCGGTAGCTGAAACTGACCTGCTGCAGGGTGGTGAACATTTTCATGTCGCAGCCGCGCAATGGCTGGGCCTCGAGGTCGTCCAGGCCTTCGCGCAACTGCCCGAACAACTGCTCGAGACGTTCGAGAAAACGTTCGCCCTGGCTGTTCATCTGTTCGCTTTCGCGCAGTTGCACCTGACGCAAAGCCACGCCCAGGCTGCCGGCCAGCAGTAAAGCAACACTCAACGCAGCCGCCAGTATCGCCAAAGACCAAGGGCGATAAAACCAACTGCGCAGGGTCTCTCGTGCGGCGGCCATCATTGAACATCCAAAGGATTACCAATGAGTTATAGCTACTGATTGAGATTTAGCGCTGACCGTCGGGCGGGCGTCATTATTTTGTCTGATTTAACACCTGCAGGATCGCCGCACTCTGCGCATCGGGCGTACCGTCGAACAGCGTCGGGCGAAAGCGCATCTGGAAAGCCGCCAGGACGTGCCGGGTGGCGACATCCAGCTCGCCGGTCTGCGGCGTGGTGTAGCCCAGGTGCGACAACTGTTCCTGGAACCAACCGATACTTGGCAACTGGGCAGCAAACTGCGCTTGCTGGCGCGCCACCGCCTGTTCATTGGGCCACAGCGCAACCCCGGCCTCGGCCAGGCGCTTCCATGGGAACAGCGGACCCGGATCGAGCTTGCGCAGCGGCGCTATGTCACTATGACCGATCACCTGCCGCGGGCTGATGCCATTGCGCTTGTTGATGTCCTTGAGCAGGAGGATCAGCGATTGCACCTGGGCTTCGCTGTAGGGATACCAGACGCGCCCAGTCGGCGTATCGGTGAACCCCGGGTTGACGATCTCGATGCCGATCGAGCTGGAGTTCAGCCAGGTGCGCCCTTGCCATTCGCTTTCCCCGGCATGCCAGGCGCGCCGATTCTCATCCACCAGCTTGTAGATGGTTGCGTTCTTGTCATCGCCCACCAGGTAATGGCTGCTGACTTCGCCACGGGTCAACAACGCCAACGAGCGCTCCAGCGAAGCGGAGGTGTAATGCACGACCACGAACTGGATCCGGTTGTCTTGATTGACCGAGGGATGGCTGGTATCGATACGCGGACCGCTGGCGCAACCGGCCAGGACTAGGAGGGATACAAGCAGGGCGATGAATTTCATGAGGAGGGCAGTACTCTGCGGACAATAATGCAACAAGCGTAACGTACCGCCCGATTCCAGACCGGCAAAAGCCCGTCATTTAAACAAAATGGGACAAATGCCCTCAGCCTGCCTCGACACGGTTGCGGCCGGCATTTTTGGCCCGGTACAGCGCCTGATCGGCTTTTTTGAGTACCAGATCGCTGTGTTCTCCCGCCTTGAACGCCGACACGCCGATGGACGCCGTGATGGTCACTGGCTCACCCTTGAAATGAAACGGGCAGGCTTCAATTGCGGCGCGCAAACTTTCCAGCAACTTGACCCCCGCTACCAGCGCGGTTGCAGGCATCAGCAGGACAAACTCTTCACCGCCAAAGCGGGCGATGAAATCCGTACCGCGCAGGCGTTTGCGCAACACCGTGGCGATGATTTTCAGCACCTTGTCGCCGGCCAGGTGGCCGTAGTTATCGTTGATGTGCTTGAAATGGTCGAGATCGAGCATCGCCAGCAACAAGGTATTGCCGTGTTGCTGCCATTGGCCGACTTCATGCTCCAGGCGCTCGCTCCAGGCCGCGCGATTGGGCAAGCCGGTCAATGGGTCGACCAGGGCTTTCTGGCGTTGTTCTTCGAGGTGCTCGCGATATCCCTGGGCTTCCTGTTCCATGCTGGCCACCCGCGCGGCCAGGCCCTGCAGGCGCGCCGCGACTTCCTGCTCGCGCTCGTCACGTTGCTTCTGGTGCTGATCCATGGTGCTCAGCAAACCTTCAAGGTGGTTCTCCAGCACGTGCTTGAGCCCCTCGAGGTCAGCAGCCTCCTGCATGCTGCTCTGCAAGCCGTCGACCTGTTCACGGATCTGCGTATCCAGCTCCCGCGCCGCCGAGCGGTTGTCGGCGTGGCCTGCGCTGGCCGCCTGCAGGTTGCTCTGAAACGACTCCAGGCGCTCGTTGAGCTGCTTGAGGTAGACCTCGAACTCATGCTGGCCACTGTCGGTGATCGCCAGCATCAACACCGCCAGATCATCGAGGATCGGCAGCAGTTCGTACCAGTTCAGGCCGTTTTTCAGGCGCTCGCGCATGGCTTCGGCTTGCGGTCGATGGCGTTCGGGCAAGGACAGGTCGTCCAACAGCCCCAACAGCGTGCTTTCTATGTGCTTGGCCACCGAGCTATAGGATGGTTCTGGCGAATCCGGCAGCGCGTAGAACAGCTCCGGCTCGCCCGGCTGCGGTTCCTGCTCGGCAAGAACGTCTGTCAGGGCAGGGGCTGTAGGCAATTCGTCCGCTGGCGCCGGGGGCGCTTCGTCGTCCGGTTGCGCGTCAGCAGTTGCGCATTCGGCAACCGGCTCCGGCAGCGGGGCGAGGACAGGTTCCTGCAGCGACTCCACGTCAGTCTCGACCTCAAGCTGGACCTGAGGCGCCACTGTTGCTGGGGCGACTACCGCCGGAGCGGCTGATGACGGCGTCTCTATCAACAGCTCAGGGGCTGCTGGCGCAGCGTGTGTCGCAACGGCCGGCAGCAAATCCAGCTCCTGATCGCGAGCACCGAACAGACGTTGCAACAACCCCGGGCGATTGAGCTCCGCGGGATTGTCGAGAAGGTTCAGCGCCTGGCCTTGCAAGCCGCTGTACTCACCCAACAGCAGCGGTATCTCGCGGGCATGGCCGACGCGCCCATCCAGTTGCTTGGCAAAGGTCTTGAGCGGCCGGCTGACCTCGCGGGGCAGGGGCAAGCGCTGCAGTTGCCGGACCAGCTCGGACAACGCCGTGCCGATTTGATCGACCCGGGTCTCGCGCCGCTGCTCGGAGTCGAGTACGGCTTTTTCCAGGCGCGGCAGCAGGGCGGCCAGGCCTGCATCCATGTCGTCGGTGCGGATGACTTCGCGCATTTCCTTCATGCACTGGTCAACCGCGCGGTCTGTGCCTTCTGCCGCCAGCGTGCTGCGCACCAGGCCACGACGCAGCAAGTCGAGGCGGGCATCCCAACGACGTTCGAGTTTTTCCTGTTGTTCGATGCTTTTGAGGTACTTCTCTTTCCAGCGGTTGGCTTCGTCGCTCATTCAGGGGTTCCGCGAGGGGCAGGACTCAACGCGGGCAATGCATCAGCCGTGAGCGAACCCGGCAGACGAATCTCTACCGCGACCGGCAGGTGATCGGAAATCGGTTGCGCCAGCACTTCGACCCGTTCGAGGGTCAGCGACGGGCTGAGTAGAATGTGGTCCAGGCAGCGTTGCGGACGCCAACTGGGGAAGGTCGCCTCGACTTGGGGCGCGAGCAGGCCCAGATCACGCAGGGGCGAGCTTTGCAGCAGGTCACTGGCGTGGGTATTCATGTCGCCCATGAGCACCTGGTGCTTATAGTCGCCGATCAGGTCGCGTATGTACGCCAGTTGCAGGGTCCTGACCCGGGCGCCCAGTGCCAGGTGCATCATCACCACCACCAGCGCCTCTGGCCCTTCGCCAAACCGCACCAGAATCGCACCGCGCCCCTTGGGCCCGGGCAATGGGTGATCTTCGATCACCCACGGACGTAGACGGCTAAGCACGCCATTGCTGTGCTGGCCGAGCCGACCGAGGTTGCGGTTGAGCTGTTGGTACCAGTAGGGGAAGGCGCCGAGCTGGGCCAGGTGTTCGACCTGGTTGACGTAGCCTGAACGCAGGCTGCCGCCATCGGCTTCCTGCAACGCGACCAGGTCATAGTCGCCCAGCAGGTTGCCAATCTTCTGCAGATTGTCGGCACGCCCGGTGTGTGGCAGCAGATGCTGCCAGCCCCGGGTCAGGTAATGCCGATAACGCTCGGTACTGATACCGACCTGGATGTTGAAGCTGAGTAGGCGCAGGCGGCTGTCTGCGGGCAAGCCCGAGGGCTCCAGGTGGTGCTCGTTGACCCGCGGATCATGCCGGCCAACGATGCGTTCAGTACTCCAGCGGCGCATGGCGTGCGCCGCTTACTTAGCGGCGCGCTCCTTGGCGATCAGCTGATCAGCCACGCTCAGGGCGCCTTCCGGGCCACCGGCGGTGCCGAGGTCAAAGCGGTACTTGCCATTGACGACCATGGTCGGTACGCCGGAGATCTGGTAGGCCTGGGCCTTTTTCTTGGCGTCCTCGACCTTGCCTTTGACGGCGAACGAATTGAAGGTGCTGAGGAACTTGTCCTTGTCGACGCCTTCGCCGACCAGGAACTCGGCCATTTCTTCCGGGGTCGCGAGTTTCTTGCCGCTGTGGATCGCTTCGAACACGGCCTTGTGGACCTTGTGCTCCACACCCATGGCTTCCAGGGTGATGAACATTTGGCCGTGGACGTTCCAGATACCGCCGAACATGGCCGGAATACGCACGAAGTTCACGTCGGCAGGCAGTTTCTCGGCCCATGGGTTGATGGTCGGCTCGAATGCATAGCAATGCGGGCAGCCATACCAGAACAGTTCCACCACTTCGATCTTGCCAGGCACCGCCACCGGAACGGCGTTGCTCAGTTCGACATATTGTTTACCGGCTTCAAGCGGTTCAGCAGCCTGGGCGGTCATGCCGAACAGGCTGGCGGTGACGAGTGCGGCGCTGAGAATCAGATTACGCATGCTTTGCTCCTGGACACATTGGCTCGCCTCGCGCGACCTGCGGTCTGGCAGGTCATGGCGGGCATCAGTTTTCTAGTGTAACGGCAGCGGCCACAAAAAAGGGCGGCCTAGGCCACCCTTTTTATGCTTGCATCGAAGGATTAATCGAGCGTTAACGTCGCGCGGGGACGATACCTCGCGCAGCGTCCGCTCAACCGGCCTTAGTGCAGGCCCTGGATGTAGTTGGACACGGCTTCGATGTCCTTGTTGCTCAGCTTCGCTGCAACACTTTGCATGATTTTCGCGTCACCGTCGTTGGTACGGTTACCTTCACGGAAATCGGTCAGTTGCTTGGCGGTGTATTGCGCATGCTGACCACCCAGGTGCGGGAAGGCCGCTGCTGCGTTGCCAGCGCCGTTAGGCGAGTGGCAACCGGTGCAGGAAGGCATGCCCTGGTCCAGCTTGCCGCCGCGGAACAACTCTTCACCGCGAGCCACGACTTTCGGATCCGCTGCGCCGACGCTGCCTTTCTGGCTGGCGAAGTAGGCAGAAATATCTGCCAGGTCCTGATCACTCAGGTTGGTCAGCAGGCCGGTCATTTCCAGAACGGTGCGCTTGCCCGACTTGATGTCGTGCAGTTGCTTGTTCAGGTAACGCTCACCCTGACCCGCCAGTTTTGGAAAATTTGGCGCCATGCTGTTGCCATCCGGGCCATGGCAAGCGCCACATACTGCGGCTTTCGCCTGACCAGCAGTCGCATCACCTGCAGCATGGGCAATGCCGGAGATCCCCACGGTCAACAGCAGACTCACGATCAATTTGTTCATCAGCTAATCCAACTACGGCTAAGGGTTAAAGAGTTATGGACCGGGATCACTCGCTCATCCACTGGATGATGGCCTGGTAATCCTCGGCACTGCAGTCCATGCACAAACCACGCGGCGGCATCGCCTTGAAACCCTGGGTCACGTGTTGCACCAGCGTCTCCATACCTTGCGCCAGTCTTGGCGTCCATGCCTGCTGGTCGCCCTTTCGAGGCGCCATTGGCAGTTGGCCGGAATGACAGGCTCCACAAACACGGTTGTACACAGCTTCCGGATCCTGTGTAGCCTGCGCGCCATATAGCGGCATCAAGACACCGGCAGCTAGCAGCCATTTCGTCATAAACGACCTTTTCAGGGTTGAGAGCGTGCTGCGTTCTAATGCGCAATCAAGGTCAATCGCTCTCGTGAACTTCATCCTACGCTGGGACAAAGCGCACACAAAATCTGCGGCATTATATACTGGCGTCACTGAAACGGAAACGACGCTGCTCTTTGCGACCATTCTCGGCACCGCCCACATCGGAAATCCCATGCAACTCAAGAACCCCATCCTCGGTCTGTGCCAACAGTCCACCTTCATGCTCAGCGCTGCCAAAGTCGATCAATGCCCCGACGACGAAGGCTTCGAAGTGGCGTTCGCCGGGCGGTCCAACGCCGGTAAATCCAGTGCGCTG
The DNA here is from genome assembly GCF_044743405.1 of Pseudomonas sp. NPDC087626. Lineage (NCBI taxonomy): Bacteria > Pseudomonadati > Pseudomonadota > Gammaproteobacteria > Pseudomonadales > Pseudomonadaceae > Pseudomonas > Pseudomonas sp. NPDC087626. The sequence continues at coordinate 56,458 of NZ_JBIUWJ010000023.1, read as the reverse complement.
AACACCCTGACCCACGCCAGCCTCGCGCGCACCTCCAAGACGCCAGGGCGCACACAGCTGTTGAACTTCTTCAAGCTAGACGAAGAACGGCGTCTGGTCGACCTTCCTGGCTACGGCTACGCAAAAGTCCCGATCCCACTGAAGCAGCACTGGCAGCGCCACCTGGAAGCCTACCTGGGCAGCCGTGAGAGCCTGAAGGGTCTGATCCTGATGATGGACATCCGTCATCCAATGACCGACTTCGACCTGCTGATGCTCGATTGGGCCGTGGCCAGCGGCATGCCGATGCACATTCTGCTGACCAAAGCCGACAAGCTGACCTACGGTGCAGCGAAAAACACCCTGCTCAAGGTCCAGGCGGAAATCCGCAAAGGCTGGGGCGAAGCCGTGACCATCCAGCTGTTCTCGGCCCCCAAACGCTTGGGTCTGGAAGACGCCTACACTGTTTTGGCGGACTGGATGGAGCTTGCGGACAAGGGCGCCGAGGCGACCGAGTAAAAATCGCAGGCAAAAAAAACCCCGAATTTCATATGGGGAGGGAGAAATTCGGGGTTTAAGCTTCTGGACCGCTAGGGCGGGGTCCAGATATCTGCCAACACTTAACACAACATAGGAGCATCGAAGGGCTTCACCACCCATTCAGTAACTCTGAGTGGTGTTTCACGGGTTTAGTTCCTGACGGCGACAAAATCGATTAGCAATAAGCCCAAGATTTTTTCGACCTAAGCGCCTTGAACCCCGCAATTGCCGCGACACTATGCCGCGGCGCTCCCCGCAAAAAATCGCGAAAAAACGGCTCAGTGAGCCTCATCCCAGTTGTTGCCAACGCCGACTTCCACCAAAAGTGGCACATCGAGGGTGGCCGCAGCGCTCATGTGCTGGCGAATTTCTTCGCGCACTTGATCGACCAGGTCCTCGCGAACTTCCAGCACCAGTTCATCGTGTACCTGCAGGATCACCCGGGCGTCCAGCCCAGAACTCTCAAGCCAGTTATCCACAGCCACCATGGCCTTCTTGATGATGTCCGCCGCCGTACCTTGCATCGGTGCGTTGATCGCGGTGCGTTCGGCACCGGCGCGCTCCTGCGGCTTATTGGAGTTGATCTCCGGCAGGTACAGCCGGCGACCGAACAGAGTCTCGACATAGCCCTGTTCCGCCGCCTGGGCGCGGGTGCGATCCATGTATTCACGCACGCCCGGGTAGCGTGCGAAATAGGTGTCGATATAAGCCTTGGCAGTCTTGGTGTCGACGCCGATGTCCTTGCCCAGCTTCTGTGCACCCATGCCGTAGATCAGGCCGAAGTTGATGGCCTTGGCGCCGCGGCGCTGCTCGGTGGTGACATCCGCCAGCTCCACCCGGAACACTTCCGCAGCCGTGGCGGTGTGCACGTCCAGGTTGTTGCGAAAGGCATTGAGCAGGCCTTCATCGCGGGACAGGTGGGCCATGATCCGCAGCTCGATCTGCGAATAGTCCGCCGCCAGCAGTTTGTAGCCGCTCGGCGCAATGAAGGCCTGACGGATGCGCCGGCCTTCGGCGGTGCGCACCGGGATGTTCTGCAGGTTCGGATCACTGGAGGACAGCCGCCCGGTAGATGCCACCGCCTGGTGATAGGAGGTGTGGATACGGCCGGTACGGGGGTTGATCTGCTCAGGCAGTCGGTCGGTGTAGGTACTTTTCAGCTTGCTCATCGAGCGGTACTGCATCAGTACCTTGGGCAGTTGGTAGTCCTCTTCCGCGAGCTTGGCCAGTACCTCTTCGGCGGTGGACGGCTGGCCCTTGGCAGTCTTCTTCAACACCGGGTAGCCGAGTTTTTCGTAAAGAATCACTCCAAGCTGCTTGGGAGAGCCGAGGTTGAATTCCTCACCGGCAATCTCGAAGGCTTCACGCTCCAGCGCCACCAGCTTGTTGCCCAACTCGACGCTCTGTTCACCCAGCAGCTTGTCATCCACCAGCGCGCCCTGACGCTCGATCCGCGCCAGCACGGGCACCAACGGCATCTCGATATCGCTCAGGACACTGGCCAGGCTCGGGATGGCCGCCAGTTTTTCGTGCAGGGTCTGGTGCAGACGCAAGGTCACGTCGGCATCTTCGGCGGCATAAGGACCAGCCTGCTCCAAGGCGATCTGATCGAAGGTCAGTTGCTTGACGCCCTTGCCGGCGATGTCCTGGAAGCTGACGGTGGTGTGATCCAGGTACTTCTGCGCCAGGCTGTCCATGTCATGGCGGGTGGCTACGGAGTTGAGTACGTAGGACTCAAGCATGGTGTCGAAGGCAATCCCGCGCACGGTGATACCACACGCTTGATCGCCACCAATGGCGCAGTTGGCCAGGATATTCATGTCGAATTTGGCGTGCTGGCCGACCTTGAGCTTTGCAGGGTCTTCGAGCAGCGGCTTGAGCGCGCGCAAGACCGTGTCGCGATCCAACTGTTCCGGCACGCCGATGTAGGAATGAGTCAGCGGGATGTAGGCCGCTTCGTTGGCCTGCACCGCGAAGGACAGACCCACCAATTGCGCCTGCTGGGCGTCAACGCCGGTGGTCTCGGTATCGAAGGCGAACAGCTTGGCGTTGCTGAGTTTCTGCAGCCAGACCTCAAAACGCGCCTGATCGAGGATGGTTTCGTACTGCGCCTCAGCCGCCACGGGCTCTGCAACGGCTACGTCGGTCTCGACCGCGCTCAGCAGATCGGTCACAGGCTCGGGTTGGGCCGCTGCCGCCAGCTCGACGCGCTTGGCATCGCGCTGCAACTCGTCGGACCAGCTCTTGAACTCGAGCAGGGCATACAGCTCGGCCAGTTTGTCGCGGTCCGGCTCGCGCAGGTGCAGGTCATCCAGGCCCACGTCCAGCGGTACGTCGACCTTGATGGTCGCCAGCTGGTAGGACAGGAACGCCATTTCCCGGTGCTCTTCGAGCTTGGCCGGCAGTGTCTTGGCGCCACGAATCGGCAGGCTCGGGACCATATCGAGCTGCGCATAGAGTTCGGTCAGACCGCCGTTCACCCCAACCAACAGGCCGGATGCGGTCTTGGGTCCAATCCCCGGAACCCCGGGAATGTTGTCGGAGGAGTCGCCCATCAGCGCCAGGTAGTCGATGATCTGCTCGGGAGCGACACCGAATTTCTCCTTCACGCCAGCCACGTCCATCGAACTACCGGTCATGGTATTGACCAAGGTAATGTGCCCGTCGACCAGTTGCGCCATGTCCTTGTCGCCAGTGGAAATCACCACCGGGCGGTCAGCGGCCGCGCTGCTGCGGGCCAGCGTACCGATCACATCGTCCGCCTCGACGCCTTCGACGCACAGCAGCGGGAAGCCGAGGGCGATCACGCTGGCGTGCAGGGGCTCGATCTGGACGCGCATGTCGTCAGGCATGCTCGGTCGGTTGGCCTTGTATTCGGCGTACATGTCGTCGCGAAAGGTCCCACCCTTGGCGTCGAACACGACGGCGAACGGGCTGTCCGGGTACTGCTTGCGCAGACTCTTGAGCATGTTCAGCACGCCCTTGACCGCTCCGGTCGGCAGGCCTTTGGAAGTGGTCAAAGGTGGCAGCGCGTGAAAGGCGCGGTACAGGTATGAAGAACCGTCCACCAGGACGAGGGGGGCTTGGCTCATGAGCAGGATCAACCTTTTCGGCGGGTCCGGCGCTAGAATAGCGGGACCGTTGACGACAAAGGGACAAGGTTATCATGCGCACACTCAATCGCCTGTTGCTGGCTGGCTTGTTTAGCTTCATTCCATTGGCTGCCATGGCGGCGGACGATGCACCGACTGCGGATCCGGAAGTCACTATCCGCACCGAAGGCGACAAGACCATCCAGGAGTACCGCCAGAACGGTTTCCTGTATGCGATCAAGGTCACCCCCAAGGGTGGCAAGCCGTACTTCCTGGTGCGCTCGGACGGTACGGATGCCAACTTTATTCGCTCGGATCAGCCCGATATGCTGATCCCGGCGTGGAAGATCTTTGAGTGGAAGTAGTTTCTTAACTTTAATCGGCGCTGGCTTGATCGCCGCGCCCGAACTGAGCAGTTTTTAACCATGTCTGTGTTCACCCCCCTGGCTCGGCCCGAGCTGGAAACCTTTCTCGCCCCTTATGGGCTTGGCCGCCTGCTTGATTTCCAGGGGATTGCCGCTGGTAGCGAAAACACCAATTTTTTCATCAGCCTGGAACAGGGCGAGTTCGTCCTGACCCTGGTCGAGCGCGGCCCAGTGCAGGAAATGCCGTTCTTCATCGAACTGCTGGACGTCCTGCACAACGCCAACCTGCCGGTGCCCTACGCCCTGCGCACCACCGACGGCATCGCCTTGCGCGAGCTGGCCGGCAAACCTGCGCTGTTGCAGCCGCGGCTGGCGGGCAAGCACATCAAGGTGGCCAACGCGCAGCACTGCGCGCAAGTCGGCGAGTTGCTGGCGCACCTGCATCTGGCGACCAAGGACCAGATGATCAAGCGCAAGACCGATCGCGGCCTGGACTGGATGCTCGATGAAGGCACGCAGTTGCTCTCGCACTTGGGCGACGAGTCGCGCCAACTGCTGCAACGCGCCCTGGACGAGATCAACGAGCAGAAGGTGAAGATTCTCGCCCTGCCACGGGCCAACATCCACGCCGACCTGTTCCGCGACAATGCGATGTTCGAAGGCACTCACCTGACCGGGCTGATCGACTTCTACAACGCCTGCTCCGGCCCGATGCTCTATGACGTGGCCATCGCCCTGAACGACTGGTGCTCGGACGACGATGGCCTGATCGACGGCCCACGCGCACGGGCCCTGCTCGGGGCCTATGCGGCGCTGCGCCCGTTCAGCGCTGCCGAGGCCGAACTGTGGCCGACCCTGCTGCGCGTGGCCTGCGTGCGGTTCTGGCTGTCACGCCTGATCGCTGCCGAATCCTTTGCCGGGCAAGACGTGCTGATTCACGATCCGATGGAATTCGAGCAGCGTCTGGCCCAGCGCCAGCAGGTCAGTACGCCGTTGCCGTTCGCGCTTTAAAAGCTTCGCGGGCAAGCCTCGCCCCTACGCAGAGCAATTCCTGCGCCTGTAGGAACAAGGCTCGCCCGCGATAGGATCGGCGCCTATCTCGGCGGTTACAGCGACTCCAGGCACCCTGCCAAGTCATTGCCCAGCTTATCCAACACCTGCTCATAACCCTGGGCAGTTGCTGGCGTATAGCCGCCGAGCGCATCCAGCTCGGCCAGCTTCACCGGCAAACCGGCCACCAGGGTCTCCGCTAGACGAGGGCGCAGTGGCGGTTCGCTGAACACGCAGGTCTTGCCGACGGTCTGCAGGCGCGCACGCATCGCCGCCACATGCTGGGCACCCGGCTGCACTTCGGCGGCCACGCTGAACACACCCGCATGCTTGAGACCGTAGGCCTCTTCGAAATAGTCGAACGCTTCATGGAACACGAAGTAAGGCTTGCCTTCAACCACCGCCAGGCGTGCTTTCAAACGCAGGTCCAGCGCATCGAGACGCTCATCGAAGGCTTTCAGGTTGCTTTGATAACGCGGGGCATTGGCCGGATCGGCAGCGCTCAGGTCAGTAGCGATTTTCGCCGCAATCACCCGCGCATTCACCGGCGATAGCCACAGATGGGCATCGAGGCTGCCGGGGCGATGATCGTGATCGTGCTCGTCGGTCTCTTCGGCGTGGGAGTGATTGTCCTCGGCAAAATGGCGCAGCTTCAGGCCCGGCAGCTCCTGCAGGGCCACCGATGGCAAGTTGCGACCCTTGAGGACTCGGGGCAGGAAACCTTCCATATCGGGGCCGATCCAGTACAGCAGGTCTGCCGACTGCACGCGCCGTACGTCGGAAGGTCGCAAGGCGTAGTTATGGGGTGAAGCGCCCGGCGGCAACAGGACTTCCGGCACACCGAGGCCGTCCTGCACCGCAGCAGCTATCAGCTGTACCGGCTTGATACTGGTCAGGACCCTGACTTCGGCGTGAGCGGCGTTGATCGTGAAGAAACTGGCAGCAAATGTGACAAGGATGGCAAAAAGTCTGGACACGATGACCACTCAAAGAGGCGAGAACGGGTAATATAATAACGTCTCTCACAAAATTCGTCGCCGCTCATGCCTAAAACACCGCTTGCCAGTCGTCCCCACGACCACTCCCATTGCGTGCACACCGCGCTGTCCGAGGCTGATGCGATCTGCGCACGCCAAGGCTTGCGCCTGACTGCATTGCGCCGTCGGGTGCTGGAGCTGGTGTGGCAGAGCCACAAGCCGCTGGGCGCCTACGACATCCTGGCAGTGCTCAGTGAGCAGGACGGCCGTCGCGCCGCGCCGCCCACCGTGTACCGCGCCCTGGACTTCCTGCTGGACAACGGCCTGGTGCATCGCATCTCGTCGCTCAACGCCTTCGTTGGCTGCAACCACCCAGGGCACGCCCACCAGGGCCAGTTCCTGATCTGCCGGGAATGCCACGCGGCTATCGAGCTGGAACAGAAAACCATCAGCGACAGCATCATCCACAGCGCCGGCGAAGTTGGCTTTGTGGTCGAAGGCCAGACGGTCGAAGTGGTCGGGCTCTGTTCGGGCTGCCAGGGGGCTTGATGAGCACTGCGTTGATTCGCCTGGAACAGGTGACGGTGACCTTTGCCGGGCAAAACGTACTGGACAACATCCAGCTCAGCGTCGAGCCAGGGCAGATCGTCACCCTGATCGGCCCCAACGGTGCCGGCAAAACTACCCTGGTGCGCGCCGTGCTCGGCCTGCTCAAGCCCGACAGCGGCAGTGTGTGGCGCAAGCCGAAGCTGCGGGTCGGCTACATGCCGCAAAAACTCCACGTCGACCCAACCCTGCCGCTGTCGGTACTGCGCTTTTTGCGTCTGGTGCCCGGCGTGGACCGGGCACGAGCCCTGGCCGCACTCAAGGAAGTCGGTGCCGAACAGGTGATCGACAGCCCAGTGCAGAGTGTCTCCGGCGGTGAAATGCAGCGCGTGCTGCTGGCCCGGGCGCTGCTGCGCGAGCCGCAACTACTGGTGCTCGACGAGCCGGTCCAGGGTGTCGATGTCGCCGGGCAGGCCGAGCTGTACAGCTTGATCACCCGCCTGCGCGACCGTCACGGCTGCGGTGTGCTGATGGTCTCCCACGACCTGCACCTGGTGATGAGCACCACCGACCAGGTGGTCTGCCTCAATCGCCATGTCTGCTGCTCCGGCCACCCGGAGCAGGTCAGCGGCGACCCGGCCTTTGTCGAGCTGTTCGGCAAGAACGCGCAAAGCCTGGCGATCTATCACCACCATCACGATCATGCCCACGACCTGCACGGCTCGGTCGTCAGCGCGGCGCCCGCCGCTCATACCCACGTTCACGGAGATGGCTGCAAGCATGGCTGATTTTCTGTTGTATGCCCTGCTCGCAGGCCTGGCCCTGGCCGTCGTGGCTGGCCCTCTGGGATCGTTCGTGGTCTGGCGGCGCATGGCCTATTTTGGCGACACCCTGTCCCACGCGGCCTTGCTTGGCGTGGCCCTGGGCTTCTTGCTGGATGTCAGCCCGACCATCGCCGTCACCGTCGGCTGCCTGTTGCTGGCCGTGCTGCTGGTGACCCTGCAACAGCGTCAACCACTGGCCTCGGACACCCTGCTAGGGATTCTTGCACCCAGCACCCTCTCTCTGGGCCTGGTGGTACTAAGCTTCATGCATGAAGTGCGGATCGACCTGATGGCCTATCTGTTCGGCGACCTGCTGGCTATCAGCCCCGGCGACCTGGCCTGGATCCTCGGCGGCAGTACGGCTGTCCTGCTGTTGCTGGTGGCGCTGTGGCGGCCATTGCTGGCCATTACCGTGCACGAAGAGCTGGCCATGGTCGAAGGCCTGCCCGTGGCGGCGTTGCGCCTGACCTTGATGCTGTTGATTGCGGTCGTGATCGCGGTGGCGATGAAAATCGTCGGGGTGTTGCTGATCACCTCATTGCTGATCATTCCGGCGGCTGCGGCACAACGCCACGCTCGCTCGCCCGAGCAAATGGCCTTGGGTGCAAGCTTGCTGGGTATACTCGCGGTCTGCGGTGGCCTGGCGCTGTCGTGGTTCAAGGACACGCCGGCCGGCCCCTCGATTGTGGTCGTTGCCGCCGCGCTGTTTCTGCTGAGTTTTGTCCTGCCCCGCCGAGGGGTGTAGACTTGCTCGTTTTTTGCGCAATCAGAGAGTCGCAGGAATGAAGCCGTTCGCCTCCCGTTATCTGCTCCTTGCTGCATTTTTGCTGCTGGGCGCCTGCCAAAGCACACCGCCAGCGCCCGAGATCCCGGACGCGCGCGCGACGGCCATCGCCCAGCTGGAACAAAGCCTGGCCAGCAATGAGCTGGCCACCGCCGAAGATCAACTGGCGGCCTTGCAGGCGCAATCGCCCAACGACCAGTCCCTGGAGCAATACCAGCGCCAACTGGCCGAAGCCTATTTGCAGCGCAGCCAGATCGTCCTGCAAAAAGGTGACGTCAACGCGGCAGCCACTGCCCTTAGCCGCGCACGGGTGCTGATGCCCAAGGCGCCGGCACTGACCGGCGGCGTCAACGGTGCCATCACCGAGGCCCGTAAAGCCGAGCTGGAAAAAGCCGAGGCCGCCCTCTTGGCTGCCGCTGCCAAACCCCAGGCCAAGGTCATCGACCCGACCGCCGAAAGTACCACCGTGGCACTGAACATCACCGATAGTCGGCAACTTCGGCGCCAACTGGATGCGATTGCCGCCGATGTAGTGAATTACCAGTGTGACGTCAGCATCCAGGCACCCCGCACCCAGGATTACCCGTGGCTGGCGACCTTGCTGAGCAAGCGGGTAAAGAAACTCGACCCCGATTTTGACCTGAAGATCGAGCGGCAGATCCTGCGCCACATTCCGGCGCAAATGGTCTTGGCACCGCGCAAGGATTGATAAGCGCTGTTCGCTGGCGAGCCACAAAGCGGGCGCCAGCGAAAGCGCTCCTTTTGCCTACGCCGGCACCGCCTTGGCCTTCGCCTCACGATCCCACACCCGATGCTGCCCGATCGCGGCAAAGAACCCCTTGGTCAACGTGGCACCCGCGCCCACCAACAGCCCGGCATCGGCTTGCAGCTTCAACACATCGAGCAATTGTTTGGCCTCGCCCTGCAGCGCGATCGCCTTGAGGTGCTTGTACGCCTCCAACAGGTAGTGCAGCGCCACGCCATCGGTGCTCAACGCCTTGATTGACGCAGCGCCACCCGGCACGAACACCGCATCGAAAGCCACCGACGGCAACCCTTCCATGGACCCATCCACCGGCAGGCTTTTACCATCTGCGGTTTTCACTGGCGCCGACGTCGGCCCCAACAGCTTGGCATGTGCGCCTTCTGCCTCCAGGGCTTTTTTCATGGCATTGATCGCCGCGCCATCGACGCCGTTGGCCGCCAGGATCGCGACTTTGCGGGTCTTGATGTTTTCCGGCAGCAAATTGGCCTGACTGAGCGCAGGAGAGCGCTCCAGCACGGTTTTGCGCACTTGCACGGTGCCCGCCTTGGGTGCCGGCAGGCCGAGGTTCTGCGCTACACGCCCGGCCAGATCCAGGTCGATGTTGGCAAGGATTTCATTGACCTGCCGCGCCCGGATGAATTCACGCTCGACCTTGCCCAGCTCGAAGCTGTAGGCCGCGATGATGTGCTCCTGCTCGTGCTTACTCATGCTGTGGAAGAACAGCCGCGCCTGGGAGAAGTGATCACTGAAGGATTCGCTGCGCTGGCGGATCTTGTTGGCGTCGATGCGCTCGGGATAGCTCTCGAAGCCGCCATCAACGGCCGCCGGAGGGGTTTCTTTCGGCCAGCCGCCATCGATGGAGTTCGGCTCATAGGCTGCGCGCCCCTTATCGATGGTGGTGCGGTGCAACGCATCACGTTGGCCGTTGTGGAACGGCGCGATAGGGCGATTGATGGGTATCTCGTGAAAATTCGGTCCGCCGAGTCGGCTGATCTGCGTGTCGGTGTAGGAAAATAGCCGGCCTTGCAGCAGCGGGTCATTGGAGAAATCGATCCCCGGCACGATATGCCCAGGACAGAACGCCACCTGCTCGGTTTCGGCGAAAAAGTTGTCCGGGTTACGGTTGAGCACCATTTTGCCCAGCGGAGTGATCGGCACCAACTCCTCGGGAATCAACTTGGTGGGGTCGAGGATGTCGAAATCGAAGGCATGCTCGTTTTCCTCCTCGATGACTTGAACCCCCAGCTCCCACTCGGGATAGTCGCCCATCTCGATCGCGTCCCACAGGTCGCGGCGATGATAGTCGGTATCTTTGCCCGCAAGCTTCTGGGCTTCATCCCACACCAGCGAGCAGGTGCCTGCGGTGGGGCGCCAGTGGAACTTCACAAAACGCGACTTACCGGCCGCATTGATCAAGCGGAAGGTGTGGACACCAAAGCCCTGCATGCTACGCAGGCTTTTGGGAATCGCCCGATCGGACATGGCCCAGATCACCATGTGCGCCGACTCTGGCTGCAGTGACACAAAATCCCAGAACGTATCGTGCGCCGAACCACCGGTAGGTATTTCATTGTGGGGTTCGGGTTTTACGGCGTGGACGAAGTCAGGAAACTTGATGGCATCCTGGATGAAAAATACCGGCATGTTGTTGCCAACCAGGTCGAAGTTGCCTTGCTCGGTGAAGAACTTCACGGCGAACCCACGCACATCTCGCACGGTATCACCGGAGCCACGCGGGCCTTGTACCGTGGAAAACCGCACGAACACCGGTGTTTTATGCCCGGGGTCCTGTAGGAAACCGGCCTTGGTCAACTCGGCGTGGTTCTCGTAACTCTGAAAGAAGCCATGCGCCCCGGTGCCCCGGGCATGCACGATGCGCTCGGGAATCCGCTCATGGTCAAAATGGGTGATCTTTTCCCGCATGATGAAGTCTTCGAGCAGCGAAGGCCCGCGCGCGCCAGCCTTCAAGCTATTCTGGTTATCGGCGACCTTTACCCCCTGATTGGTGCGCAACGCTTGTTCGCTGGCGTCCGAACGAAAGGTTTCCAGGCTTTGCAGCTTGGCGTTGCTGTTGGCGCGGTCCGGGGTATCGGTGCCGGCCAGTTGGCTCTTGCCGGCGTCAGGTTTTTTGGTACTCATCAGTGCTGAACTCCTCGATGGGGATTCGCGCGTACGGCGAGATCCATGAGCTAAGTCCCCAGGCACGGTCCCGGGTGTTTTTCAGTGCTGAAGTAGTGACTGACGTGGAGTGGGGCCGTTCCTTTTTTATGACCTTTGATCGCGTTATTGCCAAATGAAAGGATGAATACGAAATAAATGCTAAGAACCTCTATACGGACAGGCTAAAATGCGCGCCCGGCTAACCGCTGATCCTTTTCTAACGCGCCCCACAAGGTTCGCTACGTGATCGAGTTTCAAAACGTCCATAAAACCTACCGCGTTGCCGGTAGGGATATTCCTGCCCTGCACCCGACCAGTCTGACGATTGAGAACGGCCAGGTGTTTGGCCTGATCGGCCATTCCGGCGCAGGAAAAAGTACCCTGCTGCGCCTGATCAACCGCCTGGAAGACTCCAGCGGCGGCAAGATCATCGTCGATGGCGAGGAAGTCACTGCGCTGGACGCCAATGCGCTGCGCCGTTTCCGCCAGCAAGTCGGGATGATCTTCCAGCACTTCAACCTGCTGGCCTCCAAGACCGTGGCCGACAACGTGGCGCTGCCGCTGACCCTGGCCAGTGAACTGTCGCGCGCCGACATCGATCGGCGCGTGGCCGAGTTGCTGGCCCGGGTGGGCCTGTCCGACCATGCCAAGAAATACCCGGCGCAGCTGTCGGGTGGCCAGAAGCAGCGCGTAGGCATCGCCCGCGCCCTGGCAACCAAGCCGAAGATCCTGCTGTGCGACGAAGCCACCAGTGCCCTGGACCCGCAAACCACGGCGTCGGTCCTGCAACTGCTGGCCGAGATCAACCGCGAGCTGAAACTGACCATCGTGCTGATCACTCATGAAATGGACGTGATTCGCCGGGTCTGCGACCAGGTGGCCGTGATGGACGCAGGCGTGATCGTCGAGCAAGGTCCGGTGGCCCAGGTATTCCTGCACCCCAAGCACCCGACCACCAGGCGCTTCGTCCAGGAAGACGAGCAAGTCGATGAAAGCGAACAACGCGATGACTTCGCCCACGTACCGGGCCGTATCGTGCGCCTGACCTTCCAGGGCGATGCCACCTACGCGCCGCTGCTGGGCACTGTGGCCCGCGAAACGGGGGTGGACTACAGCATCCTCGCCGGCCGCATCGACCGCATCAAAGACGTCCCTTACGGGCAACTGACCCTGGCCATCACTGGCGGTGACATGGAAGCGGCCTTTGCCCACTTCACCGCAGCCGATGTCCACATGGAGGTGCTGCGCTAATGGAACTGCTGACAAGTTTCTTCGCCAATATCGACTGGTATGAAATCTGGCTGGCCACCGGCGACACCCTGCTGATGCTTGGTGGCTCGCTGCTGTTCACCGTCTTGCTGGGCCTGCCCCTGGGCGTGCTGTTGTTCCTGTGCAGCCCGCGCCAGTTGCTCGAGGCCAAGGGCGTCTACGCGCTGCTGTCGCTGATCGTCAACATCCTGCGCTCGCTGCCGTTCATCATTCTGCTGATTGTGATGATCCCGTTCACCGTATTGATTACCGGCACTTCGCTGGGTGTCGGCGGTGCGATCCCGCCGCTGGTGGTGGGGGCTACGCCATTCTTTGCGCGCCTGGTGGAAACCGCCCTGCGTGAAGTTGATCGCGGCATCATCGAAGCCACCCAGGCGATGGGCGCCAGCACCCGCCAGATCATCACCAATGCCTTGCTGCCGGAAGCGCGCCCAGGCATCTTTGCTGCAATCACGGTGACCGCCATCACACTGGTGTCCTACACGGCGATGGCCGGTGTGGTCGGCGCCGGTGGCCTGGGTGACCTGGCGATCCGCTTCGGTTACCAACGCTTCCAGACGGACGTGATGGTAGTGACCGTGGTGTTGCTGCTGGTGCTGGTCCAGGTACTGCAAACCGTCGGCGATAAGCTGGTGGTGCACTTTTCCCGAAAATAAATGCAATCGCCGGCATCATGCTGGCAGGCGCCCGAAAGGGCGCTTCACAAGGAGTTTGCCGGATGAAAAAACTACTCGTCGCGCTCGCCGCCGTTGCCGCGTTCTCTGCCCAAGCCGCCGAAACCCTGACCGTGGCCGCCAGCCCGGTGCCGCATGCGGAAATCCTTGAGTTCGTGAAGCCGGCCCTGGCCAAGGAAGGCGTGGACTTGAAGGTCAAGGTCTTCACCGACTACGTGCAACCCAACGTACAGGTTGCGGAAAAACGCCTGGACGCCAACTTCTTCCAGCACCAGCCGTACCTCAATGAGTTCAACAAGGCCAAGGGTACTCACCTGGTGAGCGTGGCGGGCGTGCACATCGAGCCGCTGGGCGCTTACTCCAGCAAGTTCAAGGCCCTGGCCGACCTGCCTGGCGGCGCCACCGTGGTGATCCCGAACGACGCCACCAACGGCGGCCGCGCGCTGCTGCTGCTGGACAAGGCCGGCCTGATCAAGCTCAAGGATTCGACCAACATCCTGTCGACCGTCAAGGATATCGCCGAGAACAGCAAGGGCCTGAAATTCCGTGAGCTGGAAGCGGCGACCATCCCGCGCGTGCTGACCCAGGTCGACCTGGCGCTGATCAACACCAACTACGCCCTGGAAGCCAAGCTGGACCCGTCCAAGGACGCGCTGACCATCGAAGGCAAGGACTCGCCTTACGTGAACATCCTGGTAGCGCGTGAAGACGACAAGAACAGCGATGCCATGAAAAAGCTGGTAGCGGCCCTGCACACTCCAGAAGTGAAAGCCTTCATCCTGGAGAAGTACAAAGGCGCGGTACTGCCGGCGTTCTGATCTGACGGAATACGCGGCAAAACAAAAGGGGCGCATTGATTGCGCCCCTTTTTTGTGCCCAAAACACCAGCCCTTGTGGGGGCGGGTGTCATTGCCGGCTGAGCATCACCGGCAGCTGCGCCACCAGCTTCGCGTTGTTCAGCGGCGCGCGGATGAAGCCACGCTGGGTGCCGTCCGGGCCGATGACGGCAAGGTTGCCGCTGTGGTCGACGGTGTAGTTGGGCTTGCTGGTGTCCGCCGGGATGAACGGGATGCTCACCGCGTTGGCGACTTTTTGCAGCTCCTCGACCGAAGTCGGGGTCAGGCCGATGAATTGCGGATCGAAGTAGCCCAGGTACTGCTTGAGCTGCTGGGGAGTATCGCGATGAGGGTCGACGCTGACCAGGATGATCTGCAACTTGTCGACCGCATCGGCCGGCAGCTCGCTCTTGATCTGGCGCAACTGGGCCAGGGTGGTCGGGCAGATGTCCGGGCAGAAGGTATAGCCGAAGAACAGCAGGCTCCACTTGCCTTTCAACTCGTTGACCATCACCGGCTGGCCATCCTGGTTGGTCATCTGCAGGGCCGGCAAGGTGCGGCTTTGCGGCAGCAGGATGATCCCGGCGTCGATCAGCGCAGTCGGGTCACCCTGGCCTTTGCCAGACAGTACCTTGTTGATGGTCAGCCCCAGGACCAGTGCGATCAGGGCAACAAGGATGAAGACAGTTTTCTGGGTTCGAGTCATAGGTTCAACATTAGGTAATGGTCTACGAGCAGGGCGATAAACAGCAGGAACAAGTAGTAAATAGAGTACTTGAAGGTGTTGATCGCCGCGTGCGGCCGAGTGCCACGGTACAGCACCACGGCCCATTGCAGAAACCTCGCGCCCAGCCCCAGCGCACAGGCCAGGTACAGCAGGCCGCTCATGTGGATCACGTACGGCATCAGGCTCACCGCCAACAGCACGCAGGTGTAGAGCAGGATGTGGACCTTGGTGTAGTGCTCGCCGTGGGTTACCGGCAACATCGGGATATCGGCCTTGGCGTATTCCTCCTTGCGGTGGATCGCCAGCGCCCAGAAGTGCGGCGGGGTCCAGGCGAAGATGATCAGCACCAGCAGCAGGGGCTCTGCGCTGACGTGCCCGGTGGTGGCGACCCAGCCGAGCAAGGGTGGGGCGGCACCGGCCAGGCCGCCGATGACAATGTTCTGCGGCGTCGCACGCTTGAGGAAGCCGGTGTAGATCACCGCATAACCCAGCAAGGATGCGAGGGTCAGCCAGGCCGTCAACGGATTGGTGAACGCCAGCAACAACGCCTGGCCACTCAGTGCCAGCACCAGGGCGAAGGTCAGCGCCGCAGCGGGTGACACCCGGCCTTCCGCCAGCGGCCGCTTATGGGTGCGGGCCATGACCGCGTCGATCCGCCGATCCACCACATGATTGACCGCCGCCGCCCCTCCGGCACACAGGGCAATGCCCAGGTTGCCGAACACCAGCACGGTCCAGGGTACGCCCGCGCGGGTGGCGAGGAACATGCCGACCAGCGAGGTGATCAGCATCAACACCACCACCTTGGGCTTGGTCAGCTCCAGGTAATCGCGCCAAATCGCCTGGCTGGGCCGTTCGCCGATCAGAGTCGCCATGGCATTTCTCCTTTTATTGTTATGGGCCCGGCCGCATGTTTACGGGGGCTGAAGCGCCAGCGTCGCAGCGCCGGCTGCTTGACCCGGACCAGGCTGGTGCGGGCGTGATAGTTGACCAGCACCAGACATAGCAACAACGCCGCGCCACCCGCGTTGTGGGCCACGGCGACCGGCAGGGGCAAATGGAACAGCACGTTGCTGATACCCAGGCTGATTTGCGCCCCCAGGGCCACCAGCACCAGGCCGGCGAGGCGGGTCATGCCGACCCCCTTCAGTTGCCAGGCCAGGCCGAGCAATACCAAGGTCACCAGCAAGGCACCGATACGGTGGGTCAGGTGGATGGCCGTGCGTGCATCGCTGTCCAACTGTCCACCCAGGTAATTGGGGCCAATGTGTTGGGTCAGGTGAAAGCCGTTGGCAAAATCCGCCGGCGGCAACCACTGGCCATGGCAGGTCGGGAAGTCAATGCACGCCACCGCCGCGTAATTGGAGCTGACCCAGCCTCCCAGGGCGATCTGTCCGATCACCAGCAGCAAGCCGGCCGTTGCCCAGTACTGCAAGCGGCGCGGAACAATCAATGCCGGCAGCACCCCGGACAAGCGCAAGGTCAACAGAAACAGCAGGCTCAAGGTGGCAAACCCGCCGAGCAGATGCCCGGTCACCACCTGTGGCCAGAGCTTGAGCGTCACCGTCCACATGCCGAAGGCGGCCTGGGCAAACACCACTACCAGCAGGAACAACGGCAGCTTCAAGGGTTGGTCGGGATGCCGGCGATGGGTCCAGGCGCGCGCCGCCAACAGCGCGATCAGCAGGCCCAGGGTGCCGGCGAAGTAGCGGTGGATCATCTCGTTCCAGCCCTTGTGGGCTTCCACCGGGGTGTCGGGAAAATGCAGCTCGGCATGGGCCAGTTGGGCTTCGCTTTTCGGCACGCTGATAAAGCCGTAGCACCCCGGCCAGTCCGGGCAGCCCAGGCCAGCGTGGGTCAGCCGGGTGTAGGCACCCAGCAACACGACAATCAGTGCCAGCAAGGTGGCAAACAGCGCGAGGCGAAATCCAGGTTTGGCCATGACGATGCCCTTATCCGATGTTCGACAGTTTCAGCAGATGGCGCAGGTCGTTGAGCAGGTCCTTGCCTTTGACAGTGGGGCCATAACGCAGCACCAGGTTGCCGTGGGGATCGATGATCCACAGCTGCGGTGCAGCCTGATCCCCGGTGGTTTTACTGAACGTGGTCAAGTCCATGGGATAGCGCTGTAGCTGCGGGTATTCGCGGGTCAGCTTGGCTTCGTAGTCGCCGCTCAAAGGTTGTGCGGCAGCCAATGCATGGCTGGCGCGGGAAGCATCGCGGCCGAGGCCGATCTGGATCTGGCGCGCCAGATACACCAGTTGCTGGCAGTCCACCGAACACGCCTTGGGCGCCGTCACCAGCACCTGCCAGCGGTCGTCCTGGGCCTGCACGCCGAGATCGGCGCGGGTCTGTCCGTTGCCGATCAGTTCACCGTGGTAACTGCGACCCTCCGGCACCCAGAACTGCAATTTGTACATGCCGGTGGCGAGGACCATCGGACCGATCACCCCCAACAGGATAAGCAGCAACTGCACGCGCCCCTTGCGCCGACTCGATGAGGATTTCGCCTCAGACATGCTGGGTGGATTCATGGCCGCTCCCATGGTGTTTCTCCTTTGCGTTGTGCCAACCGAGATAGAGATAAAGGCCCAGCAGGGCGATCGCCATGGCGAACCACTGCACGGCATAAGCCAGGTGTTTTTCCGGCCCCATGGCCACCACCGGCCAATCAGCCTGGTAGGCCGCCGGGCCGCTTTCGATGCGTAATTCGTAGGCGAAACCTTCACGACCCAGCGTCGCCCAAAGTTTGCCCGGCTCGACTGCGGTGACCAGTTGTGGCCAGGTCGCGGACTTCGGGTCGGCGTGCAGCTGGAAGGTCGCGCCCGGAGCGACATACACCCAGGCGTCGAGGCTCTGCATCGCCTGCGGCGTGGTGAATTGCGGTGGTGTGCGCCGGTCCGGCCATGGCAGCCAGCCACGATTGACCAGCAGCCAGAGTCCCGTCGCCTGATCCTGGAACGGTTGCAGCAACTCGACACCAACCTTGCCATCGCGCTGCCGGTTATCGAGCAGCAGACTGTGCCCGGCATCGAACTGGCCATGCAGACGCACTCGGCGAAAGGCCGGATCCTCGATGTGCTGCAGCTCGGCGCCGGCCATCGGCTCGGCGACCCGACGCTCGGCATAGCTGTGCAACAGCGCGCTTTTTTCCGCGCCCCGACTCAGTTGCCAGAACCCCAGCGACACCAGTAGCGGCAGCAACAGTGCCACCACCAGGGTCGGCACGAGGCCCGGCCGGAAACGCTTCATGGCAGCGCCAGAAAGTCAGCGGGCGAGCTAGCTATACTCAAGTGCATCGCATTTCCCCCGGAGTCCCACCATGCTCAAAGCAGCCATCGTCCTGATGCTGATTGCCACGGTCGTCAGCCTGTTCAGCGGCCTGTTTTTTCTGGTCAAGGACGACAGCAGCTCACATCGCCTGGTCATCGCCTTGAGCATTCGTGTCGGCCTTGCCGCACTTACCGTTGGCCTGATCGCTTGGGGCTTCTTCAGTGGCCAACTGGTGTCTCATGCCCCCTGGTAGTGCGCCTCAGAGTACGTAGACAAAAACAAACAGGCCGATCCAGACCACGTCCACAAAATGCCAGTACCAGCTCGCGGCTTCGAAGCCGAACTGGTGCTCGGCATCGAAGTGCCCGCGCAACACCCGCATCAGCATCACGAACAGAATCAGGGTGCCGATGGTTACGTGGGCGCCGTGGAATCCGGTGAGCATGAAGAAGGTTGCGCCGTAGATGCCCGAGCCCAGGGTCAGGCCCAGTTCGTGGTAGGCGTGGATGTATTCCTCGGCCTGGAAGCCGAGAAAGGCGCAGCCCAGCAGTACGGTCAGCGCCAGCCAGATTTTCAGCGCCCCGCGATGGCCTTTTTTCAGGGCATGGTGGGCGATGGTCACGGTGACGCTGGAGCTGACCAGGATCACCGTATTGAGCAGCGGCAGGCCCCAGGGACTGATGACGTCCTTGGGTGGCGGGAACAGCTTGGAGTCCGGGTTTTCCAGCAACGGCCAGACGAACTGGAAGTTCGGCCAGAGCATGTGCGCAATGCCCTTGGCCCCCTCACCGCCCAGCGCCGGCCCCGAGATATGCCGCACGTAGAACAGCGCACCGAAAAACGCGATGAAGAACATCACCTCGGAGAAGATGAACCAGCTCATGCCCCAGCGGAACGAGCGATCCAGCTGGGCGCTGTACAGCCCCGCACGACTTTCCTTGATCACCGCGCCAAACCAGCCAAACAGCATGTAGGCCAGCAGTAACCCCCCGACGAAAAAGATCAGCGGGCCGTGGGAATCCGGGCGCGCCGCCTTCAGATCGTTGAACCAGGTAGCCAGGCCAAACACCGTGACGAACATGCCGACGGTGGCGATGATCGGCCATTTGCTTTGGGCGGGAACGTAATAATGCTCATGAGTTGCCATTTATTGTTCTCCTTATCGGGCACGCTTGAACGTCTAGCCACCGGTCTTTTGTGCAACGGCCACGGGTGGATGACGCGCGGTGATATCGAACAGCGTGTAAGCCAGCGTCAAGTGCTTCACATCCTTGGGCATATCGCGATCAACGATGAAACGTACCGGCATCTCGATCTGCTGACCGGGCTGCAGCACTTGCTGGGTAAAACAGAAGCATTCGGTCTTGTGGAAATACATCGCCGCCGCGCTAGGTGAAATGCTCGGCACCGCCTGGGCGCTCATCGGGTGGCTGCTGGGGTTGCGGGCGATGAAAATCATCTCGTTGACCGCACCGGGGTGGACCACGATGTCATCGGACTTGGGATAAAACTCCCAGACCATGTCGATCGCATTGGTGGACAGGAACTGCACGCGTACCTGACGCGACTCGTCCACCTGCTGCTCGCCGGAATACTGCCCGCCAGTCTTGCCATTGATTCCCAGCGCCTTGCACATCACGTCATAGATCGGCACCAGGGCAAACCCGAAGACAAACATCGCCGCCACCACCAGCAATAAGCGGGTAACCAGTTTTTTCGTGGAGATCGAATCAGCCATGATTCACGACCTCCGCCGAGAACCCTGCCGGGGCGTTCATTTCACTTCCGGCGGGGTGGTGAAGGTGTGATACGGCGCGGGCGAGGGAATGCTCCACTCCAGGCCTTCGGCGCCATCCCATGGCTTGGCCGGTGCTGGCTCGCCGCCGCGAATGGTCTTGATCACGATGAACAGGAAGAAGATCTGCGTGGCGCCAAACATGAAGGCGCCAATCGAAGACACCATGTTGAAATCGGCAAACTGCAGGTTGTAGTCGGGGATCCGGCGCGGCATGCCCGCCAGCCCGACGAAGTGCATCGGGAAAAACGCCATGTTCATGCCGATGAAGGACAACCAGAAATGCAGCTTGCCCAGGGTCTCGTCATACATGTGCCCGGTCCACTTGGGCATCCAGTAGTAGGCGGACGCGAAGATCCCGAAGATTGCCCCCGGCACCAGCACGTAGTGGAAGTGCGCCACCACGAAGTAGGTGTCCTGGTACTGGAAGTCCGCCGGCGCGATGGCCAGCATCAATCCGGAGAAACCGCCGATCGAGAACAGGATCACGAACGCCACGGCAAACAGCATGGGCGTCTCGAACGTCAGCGAGCCCTGCCACATGGTACTGGCCCAGTTGAACACCTTGACCCCGGTGGGTACTGCGATCAGCAGGGTGGCGTACATGAAGAACAGCTCGCCCACCAGCGGGATGCCCACCACGAACATGTGGTGCGCCCAGACGATGAACGACAGGAAGGCGATGCTCGCTGTCGCGTAGACCATCGAGGTGTAGCCAAACAACGGTTTGCGCGAAAAGGTCGGGATGATCGAGCTGACGGCACCGAAGGCCGGCAGGATCATGATGTACACCTCGGGGTGACCAAAGAACCAGAACACATGCTGGAACAGCACCGGGTCACCGCCACCGGCGGCACTGAAGAAGCTGGTGCCGAAGTGGATATCCATCAGCATCATGGTCACGCAACCGGCCAGCACCGGCATCACCGCGATCAGCAGGAAGGCGGTGATCAGCCAGGTCCAGACGAACAATGGCATTTTCATCAGGGTCATGCCGGGGGCGCGCAGATTGAGGATGGTGGCGATCACGTTGATCGCCCCCATGATCGAACTGATACCCATCAGGTGAATCGCGAAGATGAAAAAGGTCACGCTTTCCGGGGCGTAGGTCGTGGACAGGGGCGCGTAGAAGGTCCAGCCGAAGTTCGGTCCGCCACCAGGCATGAACAAGGTCGAGACCAGCATCAGGAACGCTGCCGGCAGCAGCCAGAAACTGAAGTTGTTCATCCGCGGCAGGGCCATGTCCGGCGCGCCGATCATCAGCGGGATCATCCAGTTGGCCAGGCCGACAAACGCCGGCATCACCGCGCCGAAGACCATGACCAGGCCATGCATGGTGGTCATCTGATTGAAGAACGCCGGCTCGACGATCTGCAGCCCGGGCTGGAACAGCTCGGCACGGATCACCATGGCAAACGAGCCACCGAGCAGGAACATCATGAAGCTGAACCACAGGTACAGCGTGCCGATGTCCTTGTGGTTGGTGGTCAGCACCCAGCGCATCAGGCCCTTGGCAGGGCCATGGGCGTGGTCATGGCCGGCATGACCATGGTCATCGATCACTGCACTCATGTCCTGACTCCTGTAGACGGATGGACTGGGCGGCTCGAGGCATCACGCCCCAAGCGCTCACGGGAACATGCAATCGACCGCCTCATTTGCTTTCCTCCTGCTTGAGGGCCAGCACGTCTTTTGGCGTGACCATGTCGCCCTTGTTGTTGCCCCAGGCATTGCGCTCGTAGGTCACCACGGCAGCGATATCGACTTCCGACAGTTGCTTGCCGAACGCCGCCATGGCGGTGCCTGGCTTGCCGTGGAAGACAATGCCCAAGTGATCCGCTATGGGGCCGGTGGCGATTTTCGAGCCCTTGAGCGCCGGGAACATTGGCGGCAAGCCCTGGCCTTCAGCCTGGTGACAGGCCACGCAGGTGGTGTGATAGACCTTGTCGCCGCGCTCCTTGAGCTCCTCCAGCGTCCATTCCTTGCTGGTCAGCTCTTTGAGCTTGGCCGCTTCGGCCTTGCGCTCGGCCAGCCAGGTGTCGTAATCGGCCTGGCTTTTGACGTCGACCACAATGGGCATGAAGCCGTGGTCCTTGCCGCACAGTTCAGCGCACTGGCCACGATAGATCCCGGGCTTGTCGACCCGGGTCCAGGCCTCGTTGACGAAGCCGGGGATCGCATCGCGCTTGACCGCAAAGGCCGGCACCCACCAGGAGTGAATGACATCGGCGGAGGTCACCAGAAAGCGCACCTTGGCACCGATCGGCAGCACCAATGGCTGATCGACCTCCAGCAGGTAGTGTTCGCCCTTGGCGCTCTGGTTGCGGATCTGCTCTTGCGGGGTGGCCAGGTTGCTGAAGAACTCGACGTCCTGGCCCAGGTATTTGTAGTGCCACTTCCACTGATAGCCGGTGACCTGGATATCGATATCCGGCTCACTGCTGTCGTACATCTTGATCAGGGTGGCGGTCGCCGGAACAGCCATGGCGACAAGGATGATGAAGGGCACCACGGTCCAGAGGATCTCGACCGTCGTACTTTCATGGAATTTGGCGGCCACCTGCCCGGTGGAGCGCCGATGCATGATCATCGACCAAAACATCGCACCGAAGACGATGATGCCGATCACTACACAGATCCAGAAAATGGTCATGTGCAGGTCGAAGACTGCGTGACTGATTTCAGTAGCCCCAGGCGCCATATTCACAGTCCAGGCAGCTTGCGCCTGGCTGAAAATCGACCACAACAGGAGGCCCATCCAGACTTGTGGATGTCGCATCATTGCGGGTTCCCCTTATCGTTCTTGTTATCCCGCCGGCTTTCACCTGCGTCCAAGGGAGCGGCTGCCTAGACTACGAACTTAAACCGCCAAGCCTTGCTGCACATGCAGTCGGGCGTCATCAGCTAACTTCATACAGAACCGAGTATAGACAGCGAGTGGGACCTCGCAACGCGATGGCGTAAATCAACTGAAACACCTGGGG
The DNA here is from genome assembly GCF_044743405.1 of Pseudomonas sp. NPDC087626. NCBI lineage: Bacteria > Pseudomonadati > Pseudomonadota > Gammaproteobacteria > Pseudomonadales > Pseudomonadaceae > Pseudomonas > Pseudomonas sp. NPDC087626. The sequence goes on along the minus strand of NZ_JBIUWJ010000023.1, from coordinate 33,817 downwards.
CTTGCGCCGCAGGCTGCGGATGGAGAAGGATGTGACCAGGTGATGGCAAATCGATATAACTTGGATGCATCAAAGGTGAAACAATTATGACAAATACGTCTTAACGGTTTTCATAAGCAAGCTAACTTATGTCTTCCCCTATTTCCTTGCCTTCGTTTCCTGGAGTTTTCATGAACACCGCCGCATTGCGCGAGCAGATTCAACGTGCCCATTTACATGAGTCCGAAACCGGTCAGCTGACCCGTCAGCTGGAAGTCCAATTGCCCCACCTGCATGCCGCTATCCAATTGCCGGACGTCGACGCCAAGGGCGTGATGACCCGTTTTGTGGCCGCCTACATCGACCAGGTCCCGGACCTGCTCGACGCTGCCAACGAAGTCGCGCGCGAAGCCGGGATCGAATCACAGATCAAGCCGGTCCTGAAGATCGCCGAGCAGTTCTTCCTCCAACCGCCGGCAATCATGAACGGCCACGTAGGCCTGGACAGCCTGCTGGACGAAGCCTACCTGGCCCATCGCCTGGTAGAAGAAGTGAACGACCTCTACATCAAACATTTCGGCCAGCCACTGATCCCCTTGGACATGACTGTCGCCAACCTGATTGCCCACCAACTGATCGGCGAAGACTTCGCCAATCAACTGGATGAGGCGGTTCATCACGCCGTTGACGAAATGCTCAACGAAGACAGCTTCGCCCTGGAGTCCGTCGAAGCCTATCGGGAAAAACTCAACAGCCCGGACACCGGTGCCGCCTGGAAACGCTGGCCGTGCCTGTCGCGCCAACTGGGTGTGGGCCTGGAGCTGGATCAACCAGCCGCCTGACCCCTCCAACACTTGTGGGAGTAGCCTTGCTTACTCCCACAAGGACTTTGACCGGCTGAACCTCAGCCAGAAACATCACCCTGCAAGCCAGCAGCTTCCTTGGCTGAAGCGCTTTCAGCCGCCCCCTCCATGAGCCTTCCCCGGATTGATTCGGTGTGGCGAAGCCTGCACGCTTTTTCAGCCGCCCCGACCAGCCACGCAAGATCTAGAAGCGCGCCTTGGGCGTCGCCATGGGGATCGGAAGGCTACCGTCCAAAGGCAGGAAGCAACCCTTGTCCGCGTCGTAGGCTTTTATTTCACTGGATTCGATACTGTAGACCCAGCCATGGATGAACAACTGACCGTTGGCCATGCGCGAAGCAACTGAGGGGTGAGTACGCAAATGCTGCAGCTGGGCGATCACGTTTTCTTCGGTCAGCACCTGCATGCTTTCGTGTTCGGTGGCGCACTGACAGTTGTCCTGGACCATGCTTTTGGCGACTTCCGCATGAACTAGCCAGGCTTTGACCGTGGGCATCTTTTCCAGGCTCTGCGGGTTGAGGACCGCCCGCATGGCGCCGCAATCGGAGTGCCCGCAAATGATGATGTGCTGAACACCCAGCGCCAGCACGGCATATTCGATGGCCGTAGACACACCGCCATTCATTTGCCCGTAAGGCGGGACGACGTTGCCCACATTGCGCGTGACGAACAGGTCGCCTGGCGCGCTTTGCGTGATGAGTTCAGGGACGATTCGCGAATCGGCACACGCGATAAACATTGCCCGTGGCCGCTGGGCCGTAGCGAGCTTCTTGAAGAGTTCTTCCTGTTGCGGGAAGACTTCATGATGAAAATGCAGAAAGCCGTCAACAATGTGCTGCAGCGCTGCATCGGCGCTTTCAGCCTCTGGAAGGGCTGAAGCCGATGCAGCCAACGGTGGCTTGTCTTTGTCACTCATCACTCATCCTCGTTGGCACATTAGGGGGGTGCCCCAGAGTTTACATCACTCAGGTGCAATGCAAACGACGGTGGCGTCACCCACAAAGAACAAGCCAGACACCGCAATAACCCTCGGACTTAATTGAGACTGAACAAAGGCAATTGAGCAGCATATGCGACAGTTCAACACTTGTGGCACGAACAATCGCTACGAATACATTAACAGCAACACCTAATCCTGACTGGGCAGCGAACAACTTTTATGCCTGGCTCAAGAAACAAAAAGAAAGGCTTTAAGCCTACTTTATTCTGAAATTCTCATTAATCTAACCAGCAAGTGCACCAGCACTTGAAAACTAAAAACACCTTCAAAGGAATGAACCCAATGACTGCTTTTGTCGAAACCATGAACGAACTTCGCGCCCACCACAAATCCGTGTTGGCGGGTGGCAAACAACAACCCGCGCGTAGTTTCTCCATGCCCAATGCTACCCAACTAGATGACGTTTCCCCAGATGAAACAATCGCACTGGAAGAACTGAAATCGACAGCAAAAATGCTGGCTACCACCCAGAATCAGAGCGTAGAGCTCAGCATTACCAACGATGCCCAAAACCTGAGCAATGCTGCGGGTGATGCAGCTGCCATTGCGACATTCAAACAGCAAATGAATGAAAGACGCGCCTACGAAAAAGAGCAATCCGAAAAAAATATTGACCGGATTTTCGACAAGGCCATTGAAATCGGCGAGCGGCATCCGAACGCACAAAAAGCAATAATGTCCACAACTGATATTATTTTCAATCTATTCCGAATCATGTCGGAAAAACTCAATGCCTTCATTACAAAAGTTGTAGCCGAAACTATCACGTGGGTTAAAAACGCCTTCGCCGATATCAAGTCGACTTTCAATAATATTAGTGGCTGGATTCAAGGCTGGTTTACCAGTTAATTAATTACGCTAGTAACTCTGAGCACCCGACGTCCCAGTGCTGTAATCCAAGACCAAGGACAGGCTTGGCGAGTTACGGTCAACCTGGGGCGTCGGTACATTATCCGTCTACCGACACCCCCTTGATACCTGAGTAGTTGGCCGAAGGTCTGGTTAAGCGAAGCTGGCGCAACCAGCGGCTGGTAATACGTATCTCAATCGGAATCGACCACCTGGCAACAAGCGCCACAAGCCAAAAACCGACAATAACGTACCATTACGCATATTACGTACCACGACAAAACAGGCCTAATCGTTATCTACAACAACGACATCTGCGCACCCGGAGGACAAAAAGCCGTGCAATCGAGGTTGAACCCCTCACGCTGATTCAGCCCCAGCCGCTTCATTGCCTTGGCAAACCGTTGTGCCAGCAAGTCAGCGAACGGCCCCTCACCGCGCATTCGCACGCCAAAGCGACTGTCGTACAACTCGCCGCCACGACTCTGGCGTATCAGGCTCAGCACATGCGCCGCTCGTTGCGGGTAATGCGCCGCCAGCCATTCCTCGAAGAGCGGTGCGACCTCCAGCGGCAGACGCAACATCATGTAGGCCGCGCTCTGGGCACCAGCCGCCTGGGCGGCCGCCAGCAGACTCTCCAACTCGCTATCGTTGATCATCGGAATCATTGGCGAGCACAGCACGCCCACCGGAATACCTGCCTCACGCATCACCCTGATGGCCCGCAATCGTGCCTTGGGCGCCGCTGTACGCGGTTCAAGAATGCGCTTGAGCTCGTCGTCGAGACTGGTCAGGCTGATCATCACCGCCACCAGCCGCTGCGAAGCCAATTCGGTCAACAGATCCAGATCGCGCAGGATCAGCGCCCCCTTGGTGATAATCGTCACTGGATGCCGATAGCGTAGTAGTACCTGGAGAATTTGCCGGGTAATTCGGTGTTCGCGCTCGATCGGTTGATAGGGGTCGGTATTTGAGCCGAGATTGATCGGCGCGCACCGGTAGCCACGCTTGGACAGTTGCTCCTCAAGCACATCGGCGGCGTTGGTTTTGGCAATCAGCCGGGTCTCGAAATCCAGACCGGGGGATAGGTCCCAATACGCATGGCTGGGCCGCGCGTAGCAGTAGATACAACCGTGCTCACAGCCCCGATATGGATTGATCGAACGGTCGAAGGGTAAGTCTGGCGAGTTGTTGCGGGTGATGATGGTCTTCGCCGTTTCAATGCGCACCTCGGTGCCTTGGGTCAGCGGCACTTCCTGGTACCAACCATCGTCTTCGGCGACTGAGCGGCTCGACGCGAAGCGGTTGTACGGGTTTGTTGCGGTACCACGACCGCGCGGGGGTAATGGCGAATTCATGGCGGAGCCCTTTGACTGTATGAATATACAGTACACCCCGAACCATTCTCCGCCTAGTGCCGTTCGGCACCTTCGCAACGCTAATGAGCGCTCTTATAACAAAACAATGAACTTGGCGACACGCTGCGTTACAACAATGAAGTGGCGATCGTCATGTGCACCTCGATAGTATCCAGACGCTCGTTTATAACTTTGATCATTATTTAAAAGGATTTAATAATGTCGTACTTCAATCGTCGTGGTATTTTTCTGCAAAAACTTGGTCCCACTGTGGTCGATCCAAATGAAGTCCTGGTGTCCATGCAGTTTGCATTAAAAGAGTCAGGCTGGGATCCACAAAACGAGGCGCCGACCGAGGCGCTGCTGGACTCCACCACAATTATTGCGTCCTCCTACGATGGCGGCCAGTCGTTCAGCATTGCCAACATCAACAAGGATGTCGATGATGACCGTGATATCGATGAGGATGACAAGGCAAAACTCCTGGCCTTGGCAAAAGCCTACGCCAGTATTACCAGTCCTTGAATTGAACTTATAAGTCGAATGACATTAAAGTGGATTAAAGTTAATAGCTGATCATAAATCAGCACATTAGCCTGAACAAAGCCGGCTTCTCAGAGAGCCGGCTTTGTTAGTTGCCGTTACTGTGCCTCGTCAGTTTTTTTCTTCAACTTCGGGTTCACAAAGAACTGCACAGTCTGAACCTTGGTATCAGCCACCTTCACGGCACTGGTGTTGACCCGCGTCCCCAACTCCTTGGGAACCGACAGACCCTGCTCATTGAGTGTGTCCGAGTAACCGCACGCCACGCATTCGCGGTGCGGTACGTCGTCTTCACTCCACATCATCAATTTGTCCGGCTCGCTGCACGCCGGGCACACTGCTCCAGCGATAAAGCGCTTCTTGGTTATGCTCACAGGCCCATCACTCATGCTGCCGCGCCCTCATCCAGGCCGCTGTGGCGCAAGAGTGCGTCAATCGACGGTGCACGTCCGCGGAAGTCGACGAACAGCACCATTGGCTCCTGGGAGCCTCCACGCGCCAGGATCGCCTCACGGAAGGCCCGACCGGTCGCAGCGTTGAGTACACCTTCCTCCTCAAATCTGGAGAATGCGTCAGCCGACAGCACTTCCGCCCATTTGTAGCTGTAGTAACCCGCGGCGTAACCACCGGCAAAGATGTGCGCGAAACTGTTGGGGAAGCGGTTGTAGGCCGGCGCACGCATGACCGAGACCTCGTCGCGCACGCCTTCGAGCACCTGCAGCACGCTGCGACCATCGCCGTGGGTGGCGTGCAGTTCGAAGTCGAACAGGGAAAACTCCAACTGACGCACCATCATCAGGCCCGACTGGAAGTTCTTCGCCGCGAGCATTTTCTGCAGCAAGTCCTGGGGCAGTGGCTCGCCGGTTTCATAGTGACCGGAAATCAGCGCCAGGCCTTCCGGCTCCCAGCACCAGTTCTCCATGAACTGGCTCGGCAACTCGACCGCATCCCAGGCCACACCATTGATACCGGATACACCCGCATGCTCGACTCGGGTCAGCAGGTGATGCAAGCCGTGGCCAAACTCGTGGAACAGGGTGGTGACTTCATCATGGGTCAACAGCGCCGGCTTGCCGCTGTCGGCTGGGGTGAAGTTACACACCAGGTTGGCTACCGGGCTTTGCAGAACGCCCTCGGCAGTGCGACGACGGTCGCGGGCACCGTCCATCCAGGCACCACCGCGCTTGTTGGCGCGCGCGTACAGGTCGAAGAAGAAGCGGCCAACGTGCTCGCCGTTTTCCTTGATTTCGAATAGGCGAACATCCGGATGCCAGGTGTCGAACCCCGTCTGCTCGGCGATCTCGATGCCGTACAGGCGCTGGACGATAGCGAACAGACCGCCCAGTACTTTATCGATCGGGAAGTACGCGCGCAGCGCCTCTTGAGCGACGCTGTAACGCTGCTCACGGAGTTTTTCCCCGTAGAAACCACTGTCCCAGCTTTGCAGGTCAGCACAGCCCTGTTCGGCCGCATAGGCCTTCAACTGCTCCAGGTCCTGGGCGGCGAACGGCTTGCTGCGCTTGGCCAGGTCCCGCAGGAAGCTCAGGACCTGATCGCTGGACTCCGCCATTTTGGTCGCCAGGCTCAGTTCCGAGAAACTGCTGTAGCCCAGCAGCCGGGCCAGTTCCTGACGCAAGTCGAGGATCTCTTCCATCACCGGCCCGTTATCGTTCTGACCGGCGTTGGGACCCTGGTCCGACGCACGAGTGCAGTAGGCGGCGTAGACTTCTTCGCGCAATGCACGGTCATGGGCGTAGGTCATTACCGCGAAGTAGCTCGGAAACTCCAGGCTGATCAACCAGCCATCCAGCTCCTTGGCTTGCGCCGCGGCGGCCATTTGCGCCTTGGCCGAATCCGTCAGGCCGGCGAGGGCGGCCTCCTCGGTGATGTGCTTGGTCCAGGCCTGGGTGGCATCGAGCAACTGGTTGGAAAAGCGGCTGCCCAGTTCAGACAGCTTGCTCTGCACCTCGGCATAACGCTTTTGCTCAGCCTCCGGCAGGTCGATACCCGACAGGCGGAAGTCCCGCAGGGAATGTTCGAGGATGGTTTTTTGCGCCACATCAAAGCCGGCCGCCTGCGGGCTGTTGGCCAGGGCTTCGAAGGCCTGGAACAGTTCACGGTTCTGCCCCAGCTCGGTGGAGTAGGCGCTCAGCGCTGGCAGGCAGGACTCGTAAGCTTCACGCAACTCGGCGCTGTTGCACACCGCGTTAAGGTGGCTGACCGGGCTCCAGGCGGCGCCCAGGCGGTCGTTGAGCTCATCCATCGCCAGCACCAGGCCGGCCCAGGTCGGTTCAGTGCCCTGGGTCTTGAGGAGGTCGGCAATGGCAGCGCGGTTGTCCGCGAGTATCTGTTCGATGGCCGGTTGTACATGCTCGGCGCGGATCGCCGAGAACGGCGGCAGGTCGTAGGACTGCAAAAGAGGGTTGTTCACGCTCACGGTTGGCACCTTGGCTGGAAGAAACATTGCCCCATCTTAATTACAATCGACGCCAACCGCAGCTATCAGCAACAGAGAGAGAGCCTATCGTGTCCCTTCGCAAGTATCAGAACCACACTCCCGTGCTCGACCATGGCGCGTTTGTCGACGGTTCGGCAGTGGTGATCGGCGACGTCGAAATAGGCGCCGACAGCTCCGTCTGGCCGCTGACCGTGATCCGCGGCGACATGCACCGCATCCGCATTGGCCAGCGCACCAGCGTGCAGGACGCCTGCGTACTGCACATCACCCACGCCGGACCATTCAACCCGGACGGTTTCCCGCTGCTGATCGGCGATGACGTGACCATTGCCCACAAAGTCATGCTGCACGGCTGCACCGTCGGCAACCGGATTCTGATCGGCATGGGCAGCATTGTGATGGACGGTGCCGTGGTCGAGGACGAGGTGATCATCGGCGCGGGAAGCCTGGTGCCGCCAGGTAAACGCCTGGCCAGCGGCTTCCTGTATGTGGGCAGCCCGGTAAAACAGGCCCGGCCGTTGACCGACAAGGAGCGCGCATTCTTTACCTACAGCGCGGCCAACTACGTCAAGCTCAAAGACCTGCATCTGGCCGAAGGCTACGACCAGCTCTGACTCTCATTCGGGAATTTTCATGCATTACCAAAGCGTTTTATTCGACCTTGATGGCACTCTGACCGACCCGCGCGAAGGGATCACCCGTTCCATCCAGTACGCCTTGGGCAAACTGGGGATCGATGAGCCGGACCTCGGCAAACTTGAACACTTCATCGGCCCGCCCTTGCTGCAGGCCTTCATGCAGTTCTACGCCTTCGACGAGGCCAAAGCGTGGGACGCGGTGAACTTCTACCGTGAGCGCTTCAAAGTCACCGGGCTCTATGAAAATCGGGTGTTCGATGGCGTCACACCACTGCTGGAAACCTTGAGCGGGCAGGGGCGAGAGCTGTATATCGCAACGTCGAAACCCTGGATCTTTGCCCGGGAGATCGCGCGCCACTTCGATTTCGACCGACACTTCAAGGTGATCTACGGCAGTGAGCTGGACGGCACCCGCACCGACAAGGTCGAACTGATTGCCCACCTGGTGGCCGAGGAGGGGCTGGACCCAAGCAGCACCCTGATGATCGGCGATCGTAAACACGACCTGATCGGCGCCAAGCGCAACGGCCTGGATGCCGCCGCGGTGGGCTATGGCTTTGGCAGCCTTGAAGAACTGAACGCCGAGCACCCAGCGTACTACTTCGAAACGCTGGCGCAGTTGCATCAAGCGTTTTTGCGCGACGATTAAGATTGTCATCGCGGGCAAGCCTTGCTGCTACAAGCGCCCCCCTCGTAGGAGCGAGGCTTGCCCGCGATGGCTTCCCTCAGCCAGACAACGACCTCAGGGCCGCCTTGCGCTGCTGCGCCGGTAACGCACCTAACTGTTCGACGGCGGCGTAAAACCTCTGCCAATCCCCCGCCGACTGCCTGAACAACTGGGCAAACGCCGGCACCCATTGCTCGTACAGACCGAAGGGCAGCAGACGCGCGTTGTTCATGGGGGCGTAGATCCAGGCGTCGTAACGCTTATCGCCGGCCCATTGGCTGTCACGTAGGGTTCGGTAGCCGCTGCGCAAGCGCTCGAACTCGGCGTTCTTGCGCTGGCGCATCTGCTCACTCGGCAAGGGCAGGGCGTACAGGGCCTCCAGGCGCGTGCGACAGTCCAGCAGCAACTGGGTGAACTGCTCGCGCTGTCGCACCCGGGCGTCGTTGGCCGGGGGTAACCCGCGGGCTATGCGCCATTGCCGAGTGCCTTGCTGCTCAACGAAGGTGGCAAACGACTCGTTGAACTCAGTGTCGTCCTTCAGATAAAAACGCTGATGCGCCAGCTCATGAAAAATCAGGCTGGCCAGGCGCTCGTCGCCCCAGCCCAGCATCGAATTGAGGATCGGGTCATTGAACCAACCCAAGGTTGAATAGGCCTCCACGCCACTGATCGAGACATCCATGCCCTGCAGTCGCTGCAGGGCTGCCTCGCCCCGCGCCGCACTCTGGCGGTAGTACCCGCGGTAGGCCACGCACCCGGCAATCGGGAAGCAATGGTTCTGCGGACTGAGGGAAAATTCCGCAGTGACGAACACATTCCACACCACATAGGGGCGACCTAGGTCTGCGTAGAGGCGATAGCTCAGGTTGTCCGGCAGGTGCAGGTGCTGGCTGGCGAAGTCGCGGGCCTTTTGCGATTGATCCAGGTGTGCGCGCAATGTCGCGTCGCTGGCCGGATCAGCCAGCACCTTGCTGACCGGCTCGCGAGCCCGCAGCAACTGCCACTGACCGCTGGCCAACTGGCTGTAGTAATCGACGCTGGCACAACCGTTGAGCAACAAAAACATCACAGCCGGAAACAAAACGCGCAAAACGCGATCAAGTAACCGATGGCTTGGAAGCAGCCTGATCACATCGAATCATCCTTGGGGAGTCTGCCCGCAAGACTATCTCGCCTGACTGGAGCTTCGCTATGCGCGTGTTACTGCTGACTGGAGGCCTGCTGATGCTGGCCGGCTGTGCTGGATTGCCCCAACCCGACCCGACGCAAGCCTGGATCGACCTTGCACCTCACCCTGAAGACGCTGCATTGCAAGCGCTGGAGGTGGATGACAAAGCCTCTGTGGACAAACGCTACTTCCAGGTTCCGCCCGGGCGCCATGAACTGACGGTGCGTTATCAGTTCACCGTCGATCCAACCAACATCGGCCCAGACGCCGAGCCGTTGTGGCGAGATTGTCAGTTGAGCGTGAAATTCAACGACTTCAACGCTGGCCAGCGCTATCAGTTACAGGCTGGCAACATTGGCTTCCGTCCCTGGGCCAAACTCTATGACGAACAGCGCAAAGTGGTTGGCCAGGCGCAACCAGCGGGCTGTCAGCGCAGCTGATCGGCGCTATGCTGAATGCCTGACCACCCGGAACTGAATCATGCACAGGTATTTGCTGTTCTTTGCCCTCGGCGCATTGTCTGCGTGCGCAGCCAGCCCCCTGCCGGATGTCAATCCGAACATGGCCTGGGTCGACTTCGCCATGCCAACCCCCGGCGGAAAAGTCCTGATGGCCGAGCGCCTGGACAATCAACCACAGCGTGATGGGCGTTTTTTCCAGGTCACGCCGGGCAGCCATGAACTGACCGTGCGTTTTGACTTTGAAGTGTTTGGCGGTGGCATGGGCATGAACACCGACCCGCAGGAGCGGTTGTGCTACATGACCATCCCTTACGAGCATTTCGAAGCGGGCCAGCGTTACCGGCTCGAGGCCCGCTCACTGGCCTTTACCCCCAGCGCCCGGCTGTACAACGCCCAGCGCCAGCTCGTTGCCGAAGAACGTCAGGTCAATTGCGTGCCCTGAGGCGTCTTAGCGGTCGTTCTTTTGATAGATGATTTTTTTGCTACCGCCGTCGCAGGTGCCGACCACCATGTTCTGGTCATGCACATCATCATTGCTGACAATTTCCAGCGTATAGGACGATACGTTGTTGGCCTGGATCTTGGCTTCGATCTCGGCCTTGAGTTCTTCGCACGGTTTTGGCGCCGCCAGGGCCGATGTGGCCAACGCACCGCAGATAACCGCCAAGGCAAAACGTTTCATGGTTGAAGCTCCCTTGAAGCAGCGCGCACGGGTGTGCGCTTGGGCTGCTGTCATTTATTCGACCACAATTTCGCCCTGGGAGTTCTGATTTGTAGGAGTCGGCTTGTTGGCGAATCTGCCAACTCGTGGTGTCAGACAGGTCCGTTTCGCTGGCAAGCCAACTCCTATGTGGGGGAGGAGAGGTTCAACTGACGAGCGTGCCATCCAGGGTGATTGTCGCGTTCAGCACCTTGGACACCGGGCAACCTTCCTTGGCTTTTTTGCTCAACTCGTCAAATTGCTGCTGGCTGGCGCCGGGGATTTTTGCCTTGAGAATCAGGTGCACGGCGGTAATCGCAAAACCACCGTCGACCTGATCCAGGGTCACCTCTGCCTGCGTATCAATGCTCTCGGCCTTAAGGCCGGCGTCGCCGAGAATCATCGAAAAGGCCATGGAGAAACAGCCTGCATGTGCTGCGCCGATCAGTTCTTCGGGGTTGGTCCCCTTACCCCCCTCGAAACGCGCCTTGAAGCCGTAGGGGGCTTCCCTGAGGACCCCGGTTTCCGTGGAAATCGAGCCGATCCCGGTTTTCAGGTCACCTTCCCAATGTGCCGATGCTTTCTTCTTGATGCTCATGTGTGCCTCCTCAAGATCCGGCGCGAGAGTCGCGCCTTGATGGTTTTCGGTAGCTAAGGGTTCTGAGGATAGATGGCCGGACAAAGTTCACCCTGTCGGATAGAACCGCTTATCTGGTAGGCATTTTCAGGTCAGCTATTGAAACTCGGGTATATGCCCACATTGCATAGAACAGGCTTATACATTCGGCAGGTTTTCGTTAGTGAGAAAAGCCTGCATACCCCTTGGAGACGCAGGCTTATGAAACAACTGTCCGATATCAAGTTCTCGACCCTCGACCTGGTGCCCGTGCGGGAGAACGGCAGCCCGGCCCAATCCTTGCGCAACTCGCTGGACCTGGCGCAGCACGTCGAAAAATGGGGTTACAACCGCTTCTGGGTCGCCGAGCACCACAACATGGACGGCATTGCCAGCTCCGCCACCTCGGTGTTGCTGGGTTATCTGGCCGGCGGCACGTCGAGCATTCGTGTCGGCTCCGGCGGGGTGATGCTACCCAACCATGCACCACTGGTGATCGCCGAACAGTTCGGCACCCTGGAAAGCCTCTATCCGGGCCGCATCGACCTGGGCCTGGGCCGTGCCCCAGGTTCCGATCAACTGACCGCTCGCGCCTTGCGCCGTGAACGTTCCGGCAGCGCCGATGACTTCCCCGAAGACGTCGCCGAACTGGTGCGCTACCTCGGCCCCCGCACACCGGACCAACGCATCATCGCCATGCCCGGTACCGGCACCAACGTCCCGGTGTGGCTCCTGGGTTCCAGCCTGTTCAGCGCACAGCTGGCGGGCGAACGCGGCTTGCCCTACGCCTTTGCCTCACATTTCGCACCGCGCTACATGCACGAGGCGATTCGCGTCTATCGCAATCACTTCAAGCCATCAGCGGTCCTCGACAAGCCCTATGTGATGCTCGGCGTACCACTGGTCGCCGCCGACACCGATGAGCAGGCCGAGTACCTGGCTACGTCGGTCTACCAGCGCATCCTCGCGCTGATGCGTGGGCAAAGCCTGGTTCAGCGCCCGCCCGTCGAGAGCATGGACGGCCTGTGGTTACCCCATGAGAAACAGGCAGTAGGGGATTTCCTCGGGCTGGCCATGGTCGGCAGTCCGGCAAAAATTCGCGGCAAGCTGGAAGTCCTGATCGAACAGACCCAGGCCGATGAACTGATCTTCACCTGCGACCTGTACGAGCACGCCGATCGCCTGCACTCCTACGAGCTGCTGGCGCAGGTGATGAGAGGCTGAGCACTTACCCCGCGCCCATAAAAAAGCCGACGCCAAAGCGTCGGCTTTTCACTTGCAGCGAATTCAAACTACTTCTTGTAGACGATTTCCTTGGAACCACCTTCACAGGTGCCTACGACTTTACCGTCAGCCGCAGTGCCCTTGTCGACGATTTCCAACGAATAACCTGACACGCCCTTGGCATCGAGTTTCGCTGCAATTTCCGCTTTCAGTTCTTCACAAGGCTTGCCGGCCGCAAGGGTTGCTCCTGCGATGCTCAGCAAACCAATAGCCAGAATCAACTTCTTCATCGGTCACATTCCCTGGTCGGATCAATAGGATTAGCGTTTAGCCCAAGGCATCAGCGCTCGCAGATTAAGTAGCGCTTTGCCACTCCCTATGGCAATCGGCCAGCTCACAAGTTCAGAAATCTAGTTCATCTTCAGCTATTCGCAATCCGGAACCCGACCTTCAGCGTCACCTGGAAGTGCGCAGCCTTGCCGTCCTTGATGTGGCCTCGGGTTTCAGTGACCTCAAACCATTCCAGGTGCTTGATGCTTTTGCTGGCCTCAGCCAAGGCATTGTTGATGGCGTCCTCGATACTGGTGGGCGAGGAGCCAACCAGTTCGACTTTCTTGTACGTGTGGTGGTCTGTCATGGCGATCTCCTTGGGTGTTCCTACAGCCTAGCAGTGATTTTCGGTATTTCTTCTGTGGGCATTTCTGCTGCTAAGGTTCATATTTTCTGCACTTTCGCGAACCGCTGGAGTCGGAACCAACACACGCTACTCAATCAATGCAGGAGAGCCACCATGGCCAACACCTCTTTACGTAAAGCCTCATTGCAAAGCATGGAAGCCGAGATCGAGAGTCTGCTCAAGTCGTTGGAAAGCCTGAAAAGTGATGCCTCGGACGAGTCGCTGAAAACCCTCAAGTCCCTCAAAAGCAATGCCGAGAGCGCGCTGAAACACTCGCGCAGCCTGCTCAGCGATGCCTACACAGAAGTCAAAGTGAAAACCCGTGAGACCGGGATCGCGACCCGCGATTACGCGCAGGAACACCCCTGGACCACCGCGGGTGTAGCCGTCGGGGCCCTGGGTTTGCTGGCGGCCTACCTGCTGTGCAAACGCGGTGATTAATCTGCCTGGCGCAGCTCATTTTTGAGCCACTGCGCCAGCTGCCGAGCGCGCCCGTCCGCGGCGCGCTTGGGTAACCACAACGCCAGTTGCGCCGGGGTTTGAGAAAACCCCCACGGCGCAACCAGGCGACCCGCCTTCACGTCCTCGGCCACCAATGGCTGTGGGGCAATCGCCACACCCAGCCCGGCCACGGCCGCCTCCAGCAAGTAATACAAATGCTCGAAACCCTGGCCGAACTTCAAGGCCCCGGGGTCGAGTTGATTGTGCTGTGCCCAGCTGGGCCAGGCTTGCGGTCGCGATGTGGTATGCAACAAGGGTAATTCGAGCAAGGCACTGGCCGGTGCGTCACGCAGCGACTCATACCCGGAGAAGCGGGGGCTGAGCACCGGGCCGATTCGTTCGCTGGTCAGTTCATACACCTGCATATCCGCAGGCCATGGCGGCTCGGCGAATACCAGCAAGGCATCCAGGCCCGGACGACGCGGGTCCAGGTCACCTTCGCCGGCCGACAGGTGCAAGCGCAAATCCGGCAGATCGGCATTCAACCGCCCCAGGCGCGGAATAAACCAACGAGCCAGCAGACTACCGGAGCAGCCCAGGACAAAAGGCGCCTCGGCGTGGCCCTGAGTCAGCTCACCGCAGACCGTGCGCAGGCGCTCGAATGCCTCTGTGCTGGCGTCGCGCAGACGTACGCCGGCATCTGTGAGTTTCAGGCCGCGTCCGTCCTTGACGAACAGACTCACCCCCAAGTGCTCCTCGAGCACTTTCAGCTGCCGGCTGACTGCTCCATGGGTAACGTGCAATTGCTCCGCCGCCTGACTGACACTGTGCAGGCGGGCAGCGGCTTCGAAGGCGCGCAGGGCGTTGAGAGGGGGCAGGTCGTGGCTCATGGTATCTGTGAGTTTTCCTGACAGGTTGTGGCGATCTTATCGGTTTTCAGCCATCGACGTCAGGGGTAGAGTGAACGCCATTGTCACTTCACGCATTCAACTGGAGCGCCCCATGACCCAGACTAATCTGCGCAACGGCCCTGACGCCAACGGCCTGTTTGGCGCGTTCGGTGGCCGCTACGTCGCCGAAACCCTGATGCCGTTGATCCTCGACCTGGCCCGCGAATACGAAGCGGCCAAGGAAGATCCGGCTTTCAAAGAAGAACTGGCTTACTTCCAGCGCGATTACGTCGGACGTCCGAGCCCGCTGTACTTTGCCGAACGCCTGACCGAGTTCTGTGGCGGCGCCAAGATCTACCTCAAGCGTGAAGAGCTGAACCACACCGGCGCACACAAGATCAACAACTGCATCGGCCAGATCCTGCTGGCACGGCGCATGGGCAAAAAACGCATCATCGCCGAGACCGGCGCCGGCATGCACGGTGTGGCCACTGCCACTGTAGCCGCGCGTTTTGGTCTGGAGTGCGTGATCTACATGGGCACCACCGACATCGAGCGCCAACAGGCCAACGTGTTTCGCATGAAACTGCTGGGTGCCGAAGTGATCCCGGTAGTGGCCGGCACCGGCACCCTGAAAGACGCAATGAACGAAGCCCTGCGTGACTGGGTGACTAACGTCGACAACACCTTCTACCTGATCGGCACCGTCGCCGGCCCGCATCCTTATCCGGCGATGGTCCGTGACTTCCAGGCCGTGATCGGCAAGGAAACCCGTGACCAGTTGCAAGCCCAGGAAGGTCGTCTGCCTGACAGCCTGGTGGCATGCATCGGCGGTGGCTCCAACGCCATGGGCCTGTTCCATCCGTTCCTCGACGAGACCAGCGTCGAGATCATCGGGGTTGAAGCGGCCGGTCATGGCATCGAAACCGGCAAGCACGCCGCCAGCCTGAACGGCGGGGTACCTGGTGTGCTCCACGGCAATCGCACCTTCCTGCTGCAGGACGACGACGGCCAGATCGTTGATGCCCACTCGATTTCCGCTGGCCTCGACTACCCGGGCATTGGCCCTGAGCACGCCTGGTTGCATGACATCGGTCGCGCCCAGTACACCTCTGTGACCGACGATGAAGCCCTCGACGCGTTCCACAAGTGCTGCCGCCTGGAAGGGATCATTCCGGCACTGGAAAGCGCCCACGCCCTGGCCGAAGTGTTCAAACGCGCACCGACCTTGCCCAAGGATCACCTGATGGTGGTCAACCTGTCTGGTCGTGGTGATAAGGACATGCAAACCGTAATGTTCCACATGGAACACTCTCAGCAGGAGAAACACTGATGAGCCGCCTGCAAACCCGTTTCGCCGAACTCAAAGAGCAAAACCGTGCGGCCCTGGTGACCTTTGTCACTGCTGGCGACCCCAGCTACGACACCTCCCTGGCGATCCTCAAGGGGCTGCCGGCAGCCGGCGCCGACGTGATTGAGCTCGGCATGCCATTCACCGATCCGATGGCCGATGGCCCGGCGATCCAGCTTGCGAACATCCGGGCCCTAGGCGCCAAACAGAACCTGGCGAAAACCCTGCAAATGGTTCGCGAGTTCCGGGCGAGCAACAACGACACACCACTGGTACTGATGGGGTACTTCAATCCTATTCACTATTACGGTGTTCCACGCTTCATCGCGGACGCCAAGGAAGCGGGGGTGGATGGCCTGATCGTGGTCGATCTGCCACCTGAACATAACGGCGAACTGTGCGATCCGGCCCAAGCCGCGGGCCTGGACTTTATCCGCCTAACCACCCCGACTACCGACGACGTACGCCTGCCAACCGTACTCAATGGCAGCTCCGGTTTTGTCTACTACGTCTCGGTGGCGGGTGTGACGGGTGCAGGTGCTGCCACCCTGGAGCACGTCGAAGAAGCGGTGGCCCGTTTGCGCCGCCACACCGACCTGCCGATCAGCATCGGCTTCGGCATCCGTACGCCAGAGCAAGCAGCGGCGATTGCCCGCTTGGCAGATGGGGTGGTGGTGGGTTCGGCATTGATCGACCATATCGCCAATGCCACCACGCCGGACCAGGCCATTGATGGTGTGCTGAGCCTGTGTGCGGCGCTGTCTGAAGGTGTGCGCAACGCTCGCGTTGGCTAAGTCTTGATCCCGTAACAGCCAAGGGCCCGGAACCATGTTCCGGGCCCTTTTTTTCTGGCGCCAGCCCACCCCTCAAAAAATCGACAGGTCCAGCGGCCGGATCGCCCCCATCCAGATCGCGTGGTTCGTGTGATCGGCCAGCTCATCCCCGGTCTCGGGATGCAGGAACACCACCAGTCCGTTGCGATGCAGCGCCAGCCACGGCAGCACCACGCCGATCAATTCCGGCCCAAAGGCCAACTGGCAGCTCCAGTCCGGGTGCGGCCCCACCGGGCGTTCGTGGACTCGGCCCATTTGCAGGGGAAATAGCAGGGCAGCCTCTTCACACAGCGCCCGCGCCTGAGCAAGGGTGCTCGCGTCGAAATAAACATGGGCGTGGTAGCCCTTGATCCGTTGCATAGTGCTCTCGTCTTGCCCAATCCAAGTCCCAAGGGCAACGCTACACCGCAATGGACGGCAGGGCCAATCCTGCCAGCGACTCAGCGCTGCTGGCCTGTTCACTCATCAGCCAGTCGACGAACTGCTGGATCAACGCACTGCGGCGTTTGCGCTGGGGCAGCACCACGTAGTAACCGAACCCCGAGATCGCCGTCTCGGCAATCGGCCGCACCAAAAGCCCCTGCGCCAGCAGGTCATCGACCAAATGCCGCCAACCGATGGCCACGCCCTGACCGCCAATCGCCGCCTGAATCAACAGGGTGTAATTATCAAACCGCAATTGCCCAGGCGTCGGCGGGGTGGCGATACCCAGGCTGCGGAACACACCGCTCCAGTCGAACCAATGGCTGCTGTTCTCGCCCCGCAGATGCAATAGCGGCAACTCCAGCAAAGCGTGGGCGGGCAGGGGCGCGAGCCGCTCCTTGAGCAGCTGCGGGCTGCACACCGGGAACACTTCCTCGCTGAACAACCAGTGACTTTCACCCTGTTTGAAGCGCCCTTCGCCGAACAGCACGGCCACATCGATGTCGGGACGCAACATGTTGTGATTACGTTCGCTGGTCACCAGGCTGACATCCACCCGGGGGTTGGCCTCGTGAAAGCGATGCAGACGCGGCATCAGCCAGTAAGCGGCGAAGGCGAAATCGGTGGCCACCTGCAACACCTCATGCTGGTGCTGGGCACTGATCGCGCTCAACCCGGCCTCGATACTCTGCAGGCCGCTCTGCACCTGCTCGAACAGGATCGACCCGGCTTCGGTCAGCTCGATGCCCCGGTAGATGCGGTCGAACAAGCGTGTTGCCAGTTGCTCCTCCAACCGCTTGAGCTGTTGGCTGACAGCAGGTTGGGTGGTGCCCAACTCCACTGCGGCGGCGGTGAAACTGCCATGGCGCGCCGCCGCTTCAAAGGTGCGCAACAGGTCCAGGGAGAGTTCACCAAGGGCGTCATACATAAGGTGGGCTTATCCTAGTCATTGCCGGACATGGGCTTTACCGCGAAGAGCACGGGCTACATTCTCGATCACAGCACTTTCGCATAACTGCCCACTATGGAATGCCGCTATCACATGAAGCGCAAGAACATTCTTTTCATCATGGCCGACCAAATGGCCGCGCCCTTGCTGCCGTTCTACGGCGCTTCACCGATCAAGCTGCCCAACCTGAGCCGACTGGCGGACAAGGGCGTAGTATTCGACGCGGCGTACTGCAACAGCCCGTTATGTGCACCCTCGCGCTTCACCCTGGTCAGTGGCCAGTTGCCGAGCAAGATCGGCGCCTACGACAATGCCGCAGACTTTCCCGCCGATGTGCCGACCTATGCCCACTACCTGCGTCGCCTCGGCTATCGCACCGCGCTGTCCGGCAAGATGCACTTCTGCGGCCCGGACCAACTGCATGGCTATGAAGAACGGCTGACCAGCGACATCTACCCGGCCGATTACGGTTGGGCAGTCAACTGGGATGAACCGGACGTGCGCCCGAGTTGGTATCACAACATGTCCTCAGTCCTGCAGGCCGGACCTTGCGTGCGCACCAACCAGCTGGACTTCGATGAAGAGGTGGTCTTCAAGGCCCAGCAGTACCTGTTCGATCACATCCGTGAAGACGGCGACCAACCGTTTTGCCTGACGGTGTCGATGACCCACCCACACGACCCGTACACCATTCCCAAGGCATTCTGGGATCTGTATGACGACCAGGACATCCCGCTGCCGGCGACCCCCGCGCAGGCCGACCTCGACCCACATTCCCAGCGCCTGCTCAAGGTCTACGACCTATGGGACAAGCCACTGCCCGTGGACAAGATCCGTGATGCCCGCCGAGCCTATTTCGGCGCGTGCAGTTACATCGATGCCAACGTCGGCAAACTCCTGCAGACCCTCGAAGAGACCGGTCTGAGCGACGACACCATCATCGTGTTTTCCGGCGACCACGGCGACATGCTCGGCGAGCGTGGCCTCTGGTACAAAATGCACTGGTTCGAAATGGCCGCCCGGGTGCCGCTGCTGGTCTATGCGCCTGGCCAGTTCGCGGCCGGACGCGTCACTGCCGCCGTGTCCACCGCCGACCTGCTCCCGACCTTCGTCGCCCTGGCCGGTGGCGAGCTGCAGCCTGGCCTGCCACTGGACGGCCGCTCGCTGTTGCCGCACCTGCAGGGGCAGGGCGGCCACGATGAAGTGTTTGGCGAATACATGGCCGAAGGCACCGTCAGCCCGTTGATGATGATCCGCCGGGGGCCCTACAAATTTATCTACAGTGAAGACGACCCCTGCCTGTTGTTCGATGTACGCAACGACCCGTGCGAACAGGAAGAGCTCAGTCACTCGCCTCCGCATCAACCGGTTTACGCCGCCTTTCTCGCCGAAGCTCGCGCCAAGTGGGATATCCCGGCGATTCACCAGCAGGTCCTGGCCAGCCAGCGCCGCCGGCGATTCGTGGCTGACGCACTGCGCCTTGGCCACCTGAAGAGCTGGGACCACCAGCCACTGGTCGACGCTAGCCAGCAATACATGCGCAACCACATCGACCTCGATGATCTGGAGCGCAAGGCTCGTTATCCACAACCCTGCCAAAACCAATAATGTAAGGGGAAGCGCATGCAAAGGTTATCCACAGTAGTGACCGCCGGGTTACTGATGCTTGGCAGTGTTTCGGCCTGGGCCGAGCAACGTTGCGACACCGTGAAGATGGCCGACCCCGGCTGGAGCGACATCGCCGCGACCAACGCGATCACCAGCGTGCTGCTTGAGGGCATGGGGTACAAGGCCAAGATCGATACCCTGGCGGTGCCGATCATCTTTGGTGGCCTCAAGGACGGTCAGGTCGATGTCTTCCTCGGTAACTGGATGCCAGCCCAGCAGGGCTTCTATGACAAGTTCGTGGCCAGCGGCGAGGTCACCCAACTGGCGAAGAACCTCGACGGCACCGAGTTCACCCTGGCCGTGCCGGACTACGTCTGGGAGGCCGGCGTGCATGACTTCGCCGACCTGAACAAGTACGCCGAGCAGTTCGACAAGAAAATCTACGGCATCGGCTCCGGTGCACCGGCCAACCTCTCGTTGCAGGACATCATCAAGAAAAACGACTTCGACCTGGGCCAATGGAAGCTGGTGGAGTCCAGTGAGCAGGCGATGCTCGCGGAAGTCTCGCGCGCAGTGAAGAAACACAAGTTCGTGACTTTCCTCGGCTGGACTCCACACCCGATGAACGTGCAGCTGAAAATGCGCTACCTCAAGGGCGGTGAGAAGTACTTCGGCGACACCGGCAGTGTCCACACCCTGACCCGCAAGGGTTATGCCCAAGCCTGCCCGAACGTCGGCAAACTGCTGAGCAACCTGAGCTTCACCCTGGACATGGAAAACAGCATCATGGCCGAGGTGCTGAACAACAAGGTCAGCAACACCGAGGCCGCCAAGGCTTGGCTCAAGGCCAACCCGGCGGTGCTGGACAAGTGGCTGGACGGGGTGCAAACGGCAGACGGCAAAGAGGCATTGCCGGCGGTCAAGGCCAAGCTCTAAGCACTGGCCCACTGGATTGTTCCTGCACACACGTGGGAACAATCACCTTTGCCCTGATACTCTTTGGCAAAAGCCCATTCGCGAGGATTCATGGCACTCCCCAGCCGCCATTCGCTCTTTCCCTTTCTCCGCTGGCTGCCCCGGCAGACCCGCGCCAGCGTCGGCCGCGATCTTGTCGTCGGGCTGAGCGGGGCGATTCTGGCGCTGCCACAATCGATTGCCTACGCACTGATTGCCGGCCTGCCGCCGGAGTACGGCTTGTACGCCGCCATCATCCCGGTGCTGATCGCCTGCCTCTGGGGCTCCTCCTGGCATCTGATCTGCGGCCCTACGGCGGCCATCTCCATCGTCCTGTACGCCAGTGTCAGCCCGCTGGCCGTGCCCGGTTCCCAGGACTACGTCACCCTGATCCTGTTGCTGACTTTCCTCGCAGGGGTGTTCCAGTGGCTGCTCGGCCTGCTGCGGTTCGGCGCCCTGGTGAACTTCGTCTCGCATTCGGTGGTGCTGGGCTTCACCCTCGGTGCCGCGGTGGTCATCGCCCTCGGGCAACTACCAAACTTGCTGGGGCTGGACCTGCCCAGCCAGGCCACGGCACTCGACAGCCTGGTGTCGCTGGCCAGCCATCTGCATGAGCTGGACAAACCTTCGTTGGCACTGGGCCTCGGCACATTGGCGCTGGGTGTCGCTCTGAAGCTGTGCCTGCCGCGCTGGCCGAGCCTGTTGATCACCCTGGTACTGAGCAGCCTGGTGGTCTGGCTGTGGCCCTCGTGGTTCGGTCATGTGCAACTGGTCAGCGCGTTTGTCGGGCGACTGCCACCGTTCAGCCCCTTGCCCCTGGATCTGGACCTGATCCTGCGCCTGCTGCCCAGTGCCGTGGCGGTCGGCATGCTGGGGCTGGTCACCAGCCTGTCGATTGCCCGCTCGCTGTCGACACGCTCGCAACAGTTGCTCGATGCCAATCAGGAAGTCCGCGCCCAGGGCTTTTCCAACATCGTCGGCAGTTTTTTCTCCGGCTCACTGTCGGCCGGCTCCTTCACCCGCTCCGGCTTGAGTTATGAAGCCGGGGCCTGCTCACCGCTGGCGGGCGTGTTCTCGGCGCTGTGGGTGGCCCTGTTTGCACTGGCCGGAGCAAAACTCATCGCGCACATCCCGATCCCTGCCATGGCCGGCAGCATTCTGTTGATTTGCTGGGGCCTGGTGGACCACCGCGGCATTCGGGCGCTGTTTCGGGTAAGCCGGGCCGAGTTTGCGGTGATGGCGCTGACCTGCGTCGCCACGCTGCTGCTGGAGCTGCAAACGGCAATCTACGCCGGTGTGCTGGCTTCGCTGTTCTTCTACCTCAAACGCACCTCACAGCCCCGCGTACAGCAATGGCGCGAGGGCGATGAAGAGATTCTGCGGGTCGGCGGTTCGATCTTTTTCGGCGCCAGCCATTACCTGCAAGTGCGCCTGCAGCGCACCCAGGGCCTGGCGGTGGTGATTGAGGCGCAATACATCAACTTCATCGACTATTCCGGTGTGGAAATGCTCCACCAGGAAGCCCGCCGCCTGCTCAGGCAGGACCGCAGCCTGACCTTGCGTCGGGCGCGAGGGCATGTGGTCGAAGAGTTGCGCAAACTCGAAGGCGCGGAGAAATGCCCGATCCGCTTCGAGGATTGAACTACAGCGCCAATTGCCGGCGCAGTTCAGCCAACACTGGTGCAGTGTCCGGACGCACCCCGCGCCACAGGAAGAAGGCTTCGGCGGCCTGTTCGGCGAGCATGCCCAGGCCGTCCAGTGCCATGACGGCGCCATGGGCACTGGCCCAGCGGCAGAAGGATGTTGGCTCCTTGCCGTACATCATGTCGTAGCACAGGGTCTTGCCGGGTTCGATCAGGCTACTGGCGATCGGCGGTACATCGCCTGACAGGCTGGCCGACGTGGCGTTGATGATCAGGTCCACTGGCTCGCGCAGCCAATCGAAGCCGCTGGCCGAGACCGGGCCCAGATCGGCGAACAGCTCGGCCAGCAGCTCGGCTTTTTCCACCGTGCGATTGGCAATGATCACTGAGGCCGGATGCTCGGCCAACAACGGCTCCAGCGCACCGCGCACCGCGCCACCGGCGCCGAGCAACAGGATGCGTTTGCCGTGCAGGCTGAATCCGGCATTGACCGTCAGGTCTCGAACGAGCCCGGCGCCATCGGTGTTGTCACCCAACAGGCTGCCGTCGGCCAACTTGCTCAGGGTATTGACCGCCCCGGCCCGTTGCGCACGGGCCGTCAGTTGGCTGGCCAGGCGGTAGGCCTCTTCCTTGAAAGGCACCGTGACATTGGCCCCGCGCCCTTCAGCGAAAAATGCCGTGGCACAGCCGGAAAAATCATCGAGCGGTGCCAGCAGGGTGTTGTAGTCCAGTTGCTGTGCCGTCTGCTGGGCAAACAGGCGATGGATCAACGGCGACTTGCTGTGGCCAATCGGGTTACCGAAAACGACGTACTGATCCATCTCAAACCCTCTTGGAGCGCGCCCCTGAAGGCGCTTTTGTGCTCAACCACTTAGCGTTGTGTGCCGGCTATCCGGCGCCTGCGGATCAGGCCGAGCCCGCCAGCCAATCGCGGTCTTGCAGGAAGTACTCCGTCAGGCGCGCTTCTTCACTACCCGGCTCGGCCTTCCAGTCGTAGGCCCAGCGCACTTGCGGTGGCAGCGACATGAGGATCGACTCGGTACGCCCGCCCGACTGCAGGCCGAACAGCGTGCCACGGTCGTAGACCAGGTTGAACTCGACGTAGCGACCACGGCGGAATTCCTGGAATTCACGCTGTTGCTCGGTGTAGGCCTGGGCCTTGCGGCGCTGCACGATCGGCAGGTAGGCCTCGATGTAGGCATCGCCGATGGCGCGGATGAACGCGAAGCAGGTGTCGAAATCCCACTCGTTCAGGTCATCGAAAAACAGGCCGCCGATACCCCGGGGCTCGTTGCGATGCTTGATGTGGAAATAACTGTCGCACCACGCCTTGTAACGGCTGTAGACATCCGGCCCGAATGGCGCGCAGGCCTGGGCGGCGACACGGTGCCAATGCACGCAGTCTTCTTCATTGCCGTAGTAAGGGGTCAGGTCGAAGCCGCCACCGAACCACCACACCGGCTCTTCACCGGGTTTTTCCGCGATGAAAAAGCGCACGTTGGCGTGGGACGTCGGCACGTGAGGGTTGTGCGGGTGGATCACCAGTGACACGCCGAGGGCTTCGAAGCCGCGTCCAGCCAACTCCGGCCGGTGTGCGCTGGCCGAGGGCGGCAGGCCGCTGCCAAACACGTGGGAAAAGTTGACGCCGCCTTTTTCGATCACCGCGCCATTTTCGATCACCCGCGTCCGTCCGCCACCGCCGGCTGGTCGGGTCCAGGCGTCTTCGACAAAGCGCGTGCCGCCGTCTTCTGTTTCCAGCGCGGCACAAATGCGGTCTTGCAGGTCGAGCAGGTAGGCTTTAACGGCTTCGGTGCGGGTAGTCATGGCATCACCTTGAATCGGGCAAAGCTACGCGGCGCTCGATCAGAACGGCGGCCGACGCAAATGGGCGCGTAGCATAACACTGCACCCGGGCCTGCCACAGTTGACGAAGATCAAGCTTAGGAGTCCGATAGGACCCGACGCAAAACCACCCAAGGAGAGTGCAGATGGCCAAACGAATCCAGTTCCGTGCCCATGGCGGCCCCGAAGTGCTTGAGTATGTGGACTATCAGCCGGCCGAGCCGGGCCCGCAGCAGGTGCGCGTGAGCAACAAGGCCATCGGCCTGAATTTCATCGACACCTATTTTCGCAGTGGCCTGTATGCGCCTCCAGCCTTGCCATCGGGCCTGGGCGCCGAGGGTGCCGGCGTGGTCGAGGCCGTCGGCAGCCAGGTCAGCCGATTTAAGGTCGGCGACCGCGTGGCCTATGGCAGCGGCCCACTGGGGGCCTACAGCGATGTACACGTACTGCCGGAAGCCAACCTGGTGCATCTGCCCGAGGCCATCAGCTTCGAACAGGCCGCCGGTGTAATGCTCAAAGGCCTGACGGTGCAATACCTGCTGCGTCAGACCTATGAACTCAAGGCTGGCGAAACCATCCTGTTCCACGCCGCTGCCGGCGGTGTCGGTTCGCTGGCCTGCCAATGGGCCAAGGCCCTGGGCGTGAAGCTGATCGGCACCGTCAGTTCACCGGAAAAGGCCGCACTGGCCAAGGCCAACGGCGCTTGGGCGACCATCGACTACAGCCATGAAAATGTCGCAGAGCGGGTACTGGAACTGACTGACGGCAAGAAGTGCCCGGTGGTCTACGACGGCGTCGGCAAAGACACCTGGCTGACCTCCCTCGACAGCACTGCACCCCGTGGGCTGGTGGTGAGTTTCGGCAATGCGTCGGGGGCGGTGGACGGGGTGAACCTGGGAATTCTCTCGGCCAAGGGTTCGCTTTACGTCACCCGACCGACCCTGGCGACCTACGCCAGCAATGCAGAGAACCTGCAACGCATGGCCGATGAGCTGTTCGAGATGATCATCAGTGGTCAGTTGCGGGTTGATATCAGCCAACGTTACTCGCTGGCTGAAGCGGCGAAGGCCCAGACCGAGCTGTCGGCTCGACGTACCACTGGCTCGACCATTCTGCTGCCCTGAGAGTTATTGCCTCAGACAGGAGGTCTTCGCTGGCGGCTTGCTCGCGAAGGTGGCGTACGCGAGCAAGCTTTGCTCCTGCAGCGAACCGCAGCAGCGCGATCTCAGTCCGGACGCACCACGTGGCCGGTCGCCAGGTCGCGAATCACGCTGGGGTTCCTGCGCCCGCCGAGTTGGCCGCCCAACACCAGGTCGACTTGCCCACGGAAATACTGCTCGACGCGAATCCGCGTGCGCGCCGCCGGCCGTCCCTGAGGGTTGGCGGACGTCGACACCAGTGGCCCGACCAACGCACACAGATCGCGCACCTGCGGGTGATCGCTGACGCGCAGGGCCACGGTTTCGTGAACCCCGGTGATCCATTGCGGCAACATGTTCTGGTGGGGCACCAGCCAGGTATTCGGCCCTGGCCAGGTGCTGGCCATTCGATCGAGCCACAACTGCGGGAAGTCATCGAACAGGAAGTCGAACTGGCGAATATTGTCGGCTACCAGGATCAGGCCCTTTTCCACCGAGCGTCCCTTGATCGCCAACAGGCGATACACCGCCTCTTCATCCCAGGGGTCGCACCCCAGGCCCCAGACGGCTTCGGTTGGATAGGCAAGCACCGCCCCTGCGCGAATTCCTCGTGCGGCTTGTTGCACACGCCAACTGTTGACCATGACCGACTCTCCAAAATAAGGCTGTGCGCAGTTTACCCATCTTCCTTATAAATCCCAGTGCATGAACCTAGCTTAGGCGGGCAAACCAGCGTCCGCCTTCCGCCACCGCCCGACCTTCCATTTCCAGCTCGGTCAGCGCCACCAGCACTTTGGGCAAGGCCCAGCCGCTGGAGTCGGCCAGGGCTTCGCTGGTATGGGGCGCGGCAAACAGCAGGCGCAACAGCGGGTGATCGAGTTCGGCTGGGACCGGGGCCATGACCGGGGCGGCCGGCAGGTACTGCCAGCCACGCAAGCCTTCGAGAATATGCTCGATGGTCTCCACCAGGGTTGCCCCATCGCGAATCAACTGGTGGCAGCCTCGGGCAGCGGGGTGATGGATGGAGCCGGGAATCGCATAGACCTCGCGCCCTTGCTCTGCCGCCAGCCGGGCGGTGATCAACGAACCACTGGCGACACTGGCCTCGACCACCAGCACGCCCAGGGACAAACCACTGATGATCCGGTTACGCCTTGGAAAGTGGCTGGCGTGCGGCCCGGCATCCAGGGCAAATTCGGAAACCACCGCGCTACCCTGGGCAATCATCGCCTCGGCAAGGGCGCGGTTGCGCTGTGGATAAAATTTTTCCAGGCCAGTACCCAGCACGCCCACCGTCTGCCCTCCAACCTCCAGCGCGGCCTGGTGCGCAGCCGCATCGATGCCCAGCGCCAAGCCACTGGTGATCACAAAACCGGCGCCTGCCAGGCTGCGGGAGAACGCCGCCGCGGTGTCCATTCCCGGCCTGGAGGCGCGACGACTGCCGACCATCGCCAGTTGCGGTTTTTCCAGGATCGACGGATCTCCGGCGACAAACAACAAGGGCGGCGGGTCACTGATCTCGGCCAGCAACGCGGGGTAACCGGGCTGGTCAATCATCAGCAAATGCTGGCCCTCACGCTCTAGCCAGGCCATTGCGTGATGCGCACCATCACGAATCAACGGGCTGCGCCGGGCCTCTGCGCAGGCGGCGGGCAAACCCAGGGCGCGCCAGGCACTGGCCGGGGCGCTGATGGCTTTGGAGGCCGAACCAAAGGCTTGCAGCAACTTCTGAAAACGCCGCGGCCCCAGTTCAGGCAGGAGGTGTAAACGCAGACGAGCTTCCAGTTCCGCCGGCGAAACCGGCAGGGATATAGACGACGACATAAGATCATCCTTGATCGTAATTGCGCCTGACGAATCAGGAACAAGCTGTGGATAAGTCTGTTGGTAACTTGTTGAGTGTTTTCCCGCCCAGAGGCCCTGGGGGGCAGGGATTTTTGTCCTGCGTGCAGGCTGTGGCGGGCGACGGCCAAAGGTTTGTGATTTCCCTCACGCAGTGAATCCCTTTATTATGTGGGCTCGCGTAAAACGCCAGAGCCGGCATGGCTCGCTCCCGCGAGGGGGCTTCGTTTTACAGCCATCGCCAGCCTCTGCGGACTGCCAGGCGATCGGCCCTGACCTTACTTCACACGTGCAGCAATTACGCTTATGGCCATTTTGAACATCCTCGAATTCCCCGACCCGCGCCTGCGCACGATCGCCAAACCGGTGACCGTAGTGGACGACGAAGTGCGGCAGTTGGTCGATGACATGTTTGAAACAATGTATGAAGCGCCAGGCATCGGCCTCGCGGCGACCCAGGTCAATGTGCACAAGCGCATCGTGGTCATGGACTTGTCCGAAGACCGCAGTGAACCGCGGGTGTTCATCAACCCCGAGTTCGAGACCCTGACCGACGAGATGGACCAGTACCAGGAAGGCTGCCTTTCGGTACCCGGCTTCTACGAAAACGTCGATCGCCCGCAGAAGGTCAAGATCAAGGCCCTGGATCGCGACGGCAAGCCGTACGAACTGATCGCCGAAGGCCTGCTGGCGGTGTGCATTCAACATGAATGCGATCACCTCAACGGCAAATTGTTCGTCGACTACCTGTCCACGCTCAAACGCGACCGGATCAAGAAGAAGCTGGAAAAGCTCCATCGCCAGAACGCTTGATTCCTTTCTTCCAAAGGCTTGCTGCGGCAAGCCTTTTTCTTTTGTGACTGCTTCTGAAACCGAGAGCCTCCTCAATGCGCATCGTCTTTGCCGGCACCCCCGAATTTGCCGCCGAACACCTCAAGGCCCTGCTCGACAGCCCTTACGAGGTCGTGGCGGTCTACACCCAACCGGACCGTCCGGCAGGTCGTGGGCAAAAGCTGATGCCAAGCCCGGTCAAGCAACTGGCCCTGGAACACAACATTCCAGTATTCCAGCCGCCAACCCTGCGCAATGCCGACGCCCAGGCCGAACTGGCCGCGCTGCAGCCGGACCTGATGGTGGTGGTCGCCTATGGCCTGATCCTGCCGCAGGTGGTGCTGGATATCCCACGCCTGGGCTGCATCAACAGCCATGCTTCCCTGTTGCCGCGCTGGCGCGGTGCGGCGCCGATCCAGCGCGCCGTCGAAGCGGGCGATGCGCAGAGTGGCGTCACCGTGATGCGCATGGAGGCGGGGCTCGACACCGGGCCGATGCTGCTCAAGGTGAGCACTGCGATCAGCGGCCAGGACACCGGCGGCACCCTGCATGACCGACTTGCCGAGATGGGCCCGCCCGCAGTGCTGCAGGCGATTGCCGGATTGGCCGCCGGTACCCTGCAAGGCGAAGTGCAGGATGACAGCCTCGCCACCTATGCGCACAAATTGAACAAGGACGAGGCGCGCATCGACTGGAGCCGCCCGGCGATCGAACTGGAACGCCTGGTACGCGCCTTCAACCCATGGCCGATCTGCCACAGCACCCTCAATGGCGAGGCCCTGAAAGTCCTGGCCGCCCACTTGGCCGATGGCCAAGGCGCCCCGGGCGAGGTGCTCGGCGCCAGCAAGGACGGCCTGATCGTCGCCTGCGGTGAGCAAGCGCTGTGCTTGACCCGCCTGCAATTGCCCGGTGGCAAGGCCCTGAACTTCAGCGACCTGTTCAACAGCCGCCGCGAGAAATTTGCCCTGGGCACCGTGCTCGGCCAGTCGGTGGACGCGCAATGAACCCGCGTCTGGCCGCCGCCAAGGCACTGGCCGCTGTCCTCAGTGGCAAAGCGTCCCTCAACAGCTCCCTGCCGACTCAACTGGACAAGGTCGAAGACCGCGATCGCGGCTTCACCCAGGACCTGGCCTTCGGTACCGCACGCTGGCAGCCACGCTTGTCGGCGCTGGCGGGAAAACTCCTGCAGAAGCCCTTCAAGGCGGCGGATGCCGATGTCGAGGCGTTGCTGCTGGTCGGCCTGTACCAACTGCTCTACACCCGGGTACCAGCTCACGCCGCCATCGGTGAAACCGTGGGCTGCGCCGACAAGCTGAAAAAGCCCTGGGCCAAGGCCCTGATCAACGCCGTGCTGCGCCGCGCGCAACGTGAAAGCGAAGCGCTGTTGGCCGAACTCGAGCACGACCCGGTAGTACGCACCGCCCATCCACGCTGGCTGCAAAAATCCCTCAAGGCCTTCTGGCCCCTGCAGTGGGAAGCCATTTGCGCCGCGAACAACGCACACCCTCCGATGATTCTGCGGGTCAATCGCCGCCATCATGACCGCGCTGCCTACCTGCAGTTGCTGAGCCGGGCCGGGGTAGCCGCTCAGCCGTGCACCTTCAGCCAGGACGGTATCGTGCTCGAGACCCCGACTGATGTGCGCAGCCTGCCGGGCTTCAGCGAAGGCTGGATCAGCGTGCAGGACGAAGCGGCGCAACTGGCCGCCGAACTGCTGGACCTGGCGCCGGGCCAGCGAGTGCTCGACGCCTGCTGCGCACCCGGCGGCAAGACCTGCCATATCCTCGAAGTCGAGCCTGGGCTGGCCGGTGTGGTGGCGGTGGACCTCGAAGCCAAGCGCCTGGTACGGGTCAAGGAGAACCTCGAACGGCTGGGCCTGAGCGCCGAGCTGATCGCCGCCGATGGCCGCGACACCCAGGCCTGGTGGGACGGCAAGCCGTTCCAGCGGATTCTGCTCGACGCGCCTTGTTCGGCGACGGGCGTAATTCGCCGGCACCCGGACATCAAGCTGACCCGCCAACCCGATGACATCGCCGCGCTGGCCGCGCTGCAAGGCGAGTTGCTCGACGCGATGTGGCCAACCCTCGAGGTAGGCGGCATCTTGCTGTACGCCACCTGCTCGACACTGCCGACCGAGAACACCGAAGTGATCGCAGCCTTCCTCGGGCGCACCCCCGGCGCTCGCGAACTGGACATCGCCAGCCAGGCCGGCATCAAGCAACCCCATGGTCGCCAGTTGCTGGCGCAAGAGGGTGGCCATGACGGGTTCTATTACGCCAAGCTGATCAAGATTGCCGCCGCGCGCGGTTAACCGGTTTTAAGGGAGTAGACGGATGAAGATCATCATCCTCGGCGCAGGGCAGGTGGGTGGATCACTGGCAGAACATCTGGCCAGCGAAGCGAACGACATCACTGTGGTCGACACCGACGGCGAACGCCTGCGCGATCTCGGCGATCGCCTCGACATCCGCACGGTGCAAGGTCGCGGCTCGTTGCCTACGGTGCTGCGCCAGGCCGGCGCCGACGACGCCGACATGCTGGTGGCCGTGACCAACAGCGACGAAACCAACATGGTCGCCTGCCAGGTCGCCCATACCCTGTTCCACACCCCGACCAAGATTGCCCGGGTGCGCGAGGCGTCCTACCTGACCCGCGCCGAGCTGTTCGACAATGACGCGATTCCGGTCGATGTGCTGATCAGCCCGGAACAAGTAGTTACCAACTACATCAAGCGCCTGATCGAACACCCCGGTGCCCTGCAGGTGATCGACTTCGCCGAGGGCAAGGCCCAGTTGGTGGCGGTCAAGGCCTACTACGGCGGACCGCTGGTAGGCCAGCAACTGCGCCAGTTGCGCGAACACATGCCGAACGTCGATACCCGGGTGGCGGCGATTTTCCGGCGTGACCGGCCGATCCTGCCGCAAGGCAACACCGTAATCGAGGCCGACGATGAAGTGTTTTTCATTGCCGCCCGAGCCAACATTCGCGCGGTCATGAGCGAAATGCGCCGCCTCGACGAAAGCTACAAGCGCATCGTCATCGCCGGTGGCGGGCAGATTGGCGAGCGCCTGGCCGAGGCCATCGAAAGCCGCTACCAGGTCAAGATCATCGAGATGAACCCGGCCCGCTGCCGCTATCTGTCGGACACCCTCGACAGCACCGTGGTGTTGCAGGGCAGCGCATCGGACCGCGACTTGCTGCTGGAGGAGAACATCGCCGACGCCGATATCTTCCTGGCGCTGACCAACGACGATGAAGCCAACATCATGTCTTCGCTGCTGGCCAAGCGCCTGGGTGCGAAGAAGGTCATGACCATCATCAACAACCCCGCCTATGTGGACCTGATCCAGGGCGGTGACATCGATATCGCCATCAGCCCGCAACTGGCGACCATCGGCACCTTGCTGGCTCACGTGCGTCGAGGCGACATCGTCAGCGTGCACTCACTGCGCCGGGGGGCGGCAGAAGCCATCGAGGCAATTGCCCACGGTGACGAGAAGTCGAGCAAGGTCATCGGCAAGGCCATCGAGAACATCGCATTGCCGCCAGGTACCACCATTGGCGCGATCATCCGCGACGAGGAAGTGTTGATCGCCCACGACGACACAGTGATCGAAGCCGGGGACCATGTGATTCTGTTCCTTGTGGATAAAAAGCATATTCGCGATGTGGAGAAGCTGTTCCACGTGGGATTGAGCTTCTTCTGATCGCGGATTTGCGGCGCCTGGGCGGGCCTCTTCGCGAGCAAGCCGCAAGTGGGCACCCGCTCCTACATTGGATTTAAGGAATTGAACCATGCTCGAATCCCTGGAAAAAATGCTCGCCAAGGGTGTGGATAACTCATTGCTGCGCTTCGGGCTGGGCAAGGGGTATCTGGATCTGGGAGAAAACGCCAAGGCCGCCGAGCACTTCACGCGCTGCGTGGCATTCGATCCGAAATATTCTGCTGCCTGGAAGCTATTGGGCAAGGCTCAGCTGGCGCTCGCGGACTATCCGGCGGCGCGCCAGGCCTGGGAACAGGGCCTGGAAGCTGCTCGCGCCCATGGCGACAAGCAGGCCGAAAAGGAAATGACGGTGTTCCTGAAAAAGCTCGATCGCACGAGCGCCCTGTAGGGGCGCGGTGCTCTTGAGACCATCGCGGCTTTTGTGGGAGCGGGCCCGCGATGGTCGTCAACGATGACACGGGTATCCTGAAGCTCAGTGAATCTTCAGTACCAGCGCTCTTCACCCGGCGGACGCTTCTTGAAGCGCTTCATGCTCCACATGTACTGGCTCGGATACGCCCGTACATACCGTTCGACCACCTGGCTCATGGCCGCGCAGGACGTCTCGGTGTCGGTGCTGTACATCGCCTCGGGGGCGGCTTCCAGGATCACCTTGTAGCCCGAGCCGTCCGGCAGGCGCAGGGCGTGCAGGAATACCCCGACCGCCTTGCCGCCGGCGAGCATGTTCGGCACAAACTTGCTGGTCAGGGCCTTGGTGGCGAAAAAGGGCACGAAGATACCGGCGGACTCGGCTGGCTCCGGGTCAGCCGGGATCCCCACCGCGCCGCCTTTGCGCACTTCCTTGATGACACTGAGAATGCCTTCCTTGGTGGACGCCGCCACGCGGTTGCCCAGTTGCACGCGCTGCTTGCGCAGCAGTTCATCCACCGCCTTGAGCTTGGGCGGACGGTAGAAAATAATCGGTTTGCACTGGCTGCAATAGAAGTGGTTGAGCACCTCCCAGTTGCCCAGGTGGCTGGTGATGCCGACTACGCCCTTGCCCGACGCCAGGGCTTCCTTGAGCACCTCCAGGCCTTCGACTTCACGCACCAGGTCGATCGAACGCTGGGCAGGCCAGATCCACGCGCAGGCGCTTTCGGTCAGGGACTTGCCGATGTCCTTGAGACTCTGGCCCACCAGGCGCTCACGCTCGGCGGGGTCCATTTCAGGGAAACACTTGGCCAGGTTGATGCGCACCACGTCGCGGGAACGGTTGGGGGTTTTCCACATGACCCAGCCAATCGCCGCGCCCACCGCTTGCACTGCCCGCCACGGGAGCAGGGCAAACAACCTTAGAGCGCCTACCAGCAAGGCGCCTTTAAACTTATCCACAGGTCACTCCTGTTGTCTGAATCCTGTTGCGAGCCGGCTATTCTAACCGCGCACCGCCAACTCGGCGTAACGATCACAATCGCGGGTGTGGTCCATGACCATGCCAGAGGCCTGCATCAGGGCATAACAAATGGTCGGCCCGACGAACGTGAAACCGGCCTTTTTCAGCCCGCGACTCATTTCCACGGCGACCGGGGTCACGGCCGGCACCTGGCTGCGATCCTGAAAATGGTTGATGGTCGGCACCCCGCCAACAAACGACCACAGAAAGCCCACCGGATCTTCCAGCGCCAGCCAGGCCTGGGCGTTGCGCCGGGCGGCATTGAGTTTCAGGCGGTTGCGGATGATCCCTGGATCGAGCATCAGGTCATCGATTTCGGCGTCGCTCATCTGCGCCACGCGCTGCACATCAAAGCCGTACAGCACCTCACGGTAGCGCTCGCGCTTCTTCAGCACAGTGATCCATGACAGTCCGGCCTGGAACCCTTCGAGCAAAAGCAACTCGAACAAGCGCTGCGCATCGCGTAGCGGTACGCCCCACTCCTGATCGTGATAGGCCATGTACAGCGGATCTTCGGAACACCAAAAGCAGCGTGGCATAAGGCTCCAGGGGGCGTGCGCACGAACGAATCGGGTATACTCCCGCTCTTTAAATCGCAGCCCAAGAAACAGGTGAATTTCGTGAGCCAGCCTACGCCAGCCGTGCGTACATTCCAAGACTTGAGCCTCGCCCTACCGCTATAGTGGGCAGAGCTAGGTTGTGTTTTAATTCAGA
>NZ_JBIUWJ010000022.1:11142-98050 GCF_044743405.1 Pseudomonas sp. NPDC087626 | reverse complement strand
GGGGCAAGAGCCTTTTGCTTACTTTTGGGCTCCTCCAAAAGTGAGCCGCTGTAAAAGCGGAACCATAGGAGGCCGTTACCGCAAAAATGGATATGCACGCGGTCTAATCCAACATCCCTGACGGCCCACAGGTGCAACGTCGCACCACAGTGGTGTAGATACCTATGCCGCGATGAGGCAGTCCAACATTTGCGGCAGTTCAGATAAGGAGTTGTATTCAGGCCTTGCCGGGAATCCCGTACTTGCGCAGCCGATGGGCGATGGCGGTGTGGGAGGTCTGCAGGCGGCTGGCCAGTTGGCGGGTCGAGGGATAGTTGACGTAGAGCTTTTCCAGCAGGCATTTCTCGAAGCTTTCCATGGCCTGCTCCAGGCTGTCGACCTCGCTGTCGCTCTGGCGCGCCACTGAGGTGCCGGCGATGTCCAGGTCGCCGATGTCCACCAGGCTGCTTTCGCAAATGGCCGCGGCGCGGAAGATCACGTTCTGCAACTGGCGCACATTCCCTGGCCAACGATTACCGAGCAGGGCCGGGTAGGTACCGGGCGCCAGGCGGCAGACCGGACGCTGGATCTGCGCACAGGCCTGCTGCATGAAGTAGCGAGCCAGCAGCAGAATGTCCTGGCCGCGCTCGCGCAATGGCGGGACTTCGACGTTGAGCACATTGAGGCGGTAGAACAGGTCTTCGCGAAAGGTCCCCTCGCTGACCATCTTCTCCAGGTCGCGGTGGGTCGCGCTGAGGATCCGCACGTTGACCTTGACCTCACGGTCCCCGCCCACCCGGCGAAAGCTGCCATCGTTGAGAAACCGCAGGAGCTTGGCCTGCAGATACGGCGACATCTCGCCAATCTCGTCGAGAAACACCGTGCCCTGGTTGGCCAGTTCCATCAGCCCCGGCTTACCACCGCGCTGGGCGCCGGTAAAGGCACCGGGGGCGTAGCCGAACAGTTCGCTTTCGGCGAGGTTTTCCGGCAAGGCCGCACAGTTCAACGCCAGGAACGGCGCGCTGTGGCGGGCGCTGATGGCATGGCAGGCGCGGGCCACCAGTTCCTTGCCGGTGCCGGTTTCACCCTGGATCAACAGTGGCGCGTCGAGGGCGGCTACCCGCTGCGCACGGGCCTTGAGTGTGCGGATCGCCGGCGACTCGCCGAGCAAGGCATCAAAACCTTCGGCGTGATCGTGATGCAGTGCCGAGAGCTGTTCGCCGATCCGGTTGGGTGGATACAGGGTCAGCAGGGCGCCAGCGTCGGTGATCGGCGTGGCGCCCAGCAACAAGGTCTGGCCGTTGACCGTGATTTCCCGCAGCGGCAAGCGAAACCCGTGCTCCAGCAAGGTTTCCAGCAGGGCTGGGTCGGCAAACAGTTCGGCGACGTTTTCCCCGGCCGGTTCGCGGCCGTACAGGGCGATCAACGCCGGGTTGGCCAACAGAATGGTGCCGGCACTGTCGAGGGCCAGCACCGGGTCGGTCATGGCGGCCAGCAGGGCATCCAGTTGCAGGTGGCGGCGTTGTCCGGGAAGGATGTCGACCACGGTCACCGCTTGCACACCACGTACGCTGAACAAGGCATCGCGCAGTTCTTCGAGCACTTGCGGGCTCAAGGTCGGGGCGTCGATGTAGACGTTCGGCGGGACCATTTCCACCGCATCCAGGTTGAGGTTGCGCCCACCGAGCAAGGCCAGGACTTCCTGGGTGATGCCGACGCGGTCGATGAAACTGACGTGGATACGCATGGGGCGTTTGTTGGTTCTGAGGTGCGGAGGGGGGCAAGTATGCCTTGGGGCGGGCGAATGGTGAAAGCCTGCTCGCGATAGCGCTGTGTCAGTCGACAGCGCGCCATCGCGAGCGGGATGGGATTACTCGAAGTGTTCGATATTCACCGGGTCGCCGGATTTCATGTTCAGTTGCACCCGGATGTCTTCAAACATCAGGTCGTAATGCTTGTGCACCGAGCCGATCTGGCTGTGGGTCTTTGGAATGCCGTACTTCTCGGCGATCTTCGTCACGTTGTTGGCAAAGTTGTAGGCCTCCTCCTTGGGCAGGAAGAACGTCTCGCTCATGTCCTTGCCCTGAATGTTGCCATGCATGGTGAACTGGATGCCCTTGTCGCCCTTGGGGCTCTTGCTGACTTCGTAGTCGAGGTGCACGTTGTAGCTGACATCATCCGGGGTCAGTGCATGACGCTCGATGTGCAAATGACCTGGCTCAAACTTTGCCATAGACGTCTCTCCTTACAGGTAAGTAATGCCAGGTTTGGACGTGCTGATTCGGGTGCCGGCCTTGCCCTGGACGATCGCTTCGATGTCCGAGAGTGAACCGATCACCGCGACTTTTCCAGTGTTGCGCGCGAAGTCGCAGGCGGCCTGGACTTTCGGCCCCATGGAGCCTGCGGCGAAGCCGAGTTTTTCCATTTCGTCTGGGTGCGCCTGGGCGATGGCTTTCTGGGTGGGCTTGCCGAAGTCGATGAACGCCGCGCTGACGTCGGTGGCAATCACCAGCAAGTCACCTTCCAGCTGTTCGGCCAGCAGCGCCGAGCACAGGTCCTTGTCGATCACCGCTTCGATGCCCTTGAGCTTGTGGTTCTCGTCGTACATGGTCGGGATCCCGCCACCCCCGGCGCAGATCACGATGCTGCCCTTTTCCAGCAACCACTTGATCGGGCGGATTTCGAAAATACGCTTGGGTTTCGGGCTGGCCACCACGCGGCGGAACTTGTCGCCATCGGGGGCGATGGCCCAGCCTTTTTCCGCCGCCAGCGCTTGGGCTTCAGCCTTGCTGTAGACCGGGCCGATCGGCTTGGTCGGGTTCTTGAACGCCGGGTCGTTGGCGTCGACTTCAACCTGGGTCAACAGGGTTGCGAACGGCACCTCGAAGTCCAGCAGATTGCCCAGTTCCTGTTCGATGATGTAGCCGATCATGCCTTCGGTTTCGGCACCGAGCACGTCCAGCGGGTAGGGGGAAACGGAGGTGTAGGCGGCTGCCTGCAGCGACAGCAGGCCGACTTGCGGGCCATTGCCGTGAGCGATCACCAGTTGATTGCCGGGGTGGATCTTGGCGATCTGTTCGGTGGCGATCCGGATGTTGGCGCGTTGATTGTCTGCCGTCATGGGTTCACCACGACGTAGGAGGGCGTTACCGCCCAGAGCAACGACGATACGCATAATGCAGTCCTTCTTCGAAGAGATATAAGCCGGTACGCGGTCCCCTGTAGGAGCGAGCTCGCTCGCGATAGCATCACCACGGTCTGTCAGAAGCACCGGGGTGCTGCCATCGCAGGCAAGCCAGCTCCCACATTGACTGTGTCCAGTCAGTGGGAGCCGAGTGAGCTGTTACAGATCAGCCAGGGTCGATACCAGGATCGCCTTGATCGTGTGCATGCGGTTTTCCGCTTGCTCGAAGGCGATGCAGGCTGGCGACTCGAACACGTCATCGGTCACTTCGATGCCATTGGCCAGGTGCGGATACTGCTCGGCAATCTGCTTGCCGATCTTGGTATCGCTGTTGTGGAAGGCTGGCAGGCAGTGCATGAACTTGGTGCGTGGGTTGCCGGTGGCTTTCATCAGCTCGGCGTTGACCTGGTACGGCAGCAGTTGCTGGATCCGTTCGGCCCAGGCTTCGACAGGCTCGCCCATCGATACCCAGACGTCGGTGTGGATGAAGTCCACGCCCTTGACCGCGGCTTTCGGGTCTTCGGTCAGGGTGATGCGGGCGCCACTTTCTTCCGCGTATTTTTTGCAGCGAGCCACCAGGTCGTCGAGAGGCCACAGGGCTTTGGGTGCGCAGATGCGTACGTCCATGCCCAGCTTGGCGCCGACCAGCAGCAGCGAGTTGCCCATGTTGTTGCGCGCGTCGCCCAGGTAGGCGTAGCTGATCTCGTGGATCGGCTTGTCGGCGTGTTCACGCATGGTCAGCACGTCGGCGATCATCTGAGTCGGGTGGTATTCATCGGTCAGGCCGTTGAACACCGGTACGCCGGCGAACTTCGCCAGTTCTTCGACGATTTCCTGCTTGAAGCCACGGTATTCGATGGCGTCGTACATGCGCCCCAGTACGCGGGCGGTGTCCTTCATGCTTTCTTTGTGGCCGA
This sequence comes from Pseudomonas sp. NPDC087626, assembly GCF_044743405.1. Classification (NCBI taxonomy): domain Bacteria; kingdom Pseudomonadati; phylum Pseudomonadota; class Gammaproteobacteria; order Pseudomonadales; family Pseudomonadaceae; genus Pseudomonas; species Pseudomonas sp. NPDC087626. The sequence goes on along the minus strand of NZ_JBIUWJ010000022.1, from coordinate 93,970 downwards.
TCTGCGAGGAGTTCGGGTCGATGTAGGTGACGTTGGCGCCCTGGTCATAAGCGGCCACTTCGAACGCGCAGCGGGTGCGGGTCGAGGTTTTTTCGAAGATCAGCGCGATGTTGTTGCCTTTGAGGTGCTGCTGCTCGGTACCGGTGTACTTGGCGCGCTTGAGGTCGCGGGACAGGTCGAGCAGATAACGCAATTCGCGAGGGGTGTGGTGTTCCAGGCTCAGCAGATTGCGGTTATGAATGTTAAAAGCCATTTTGGATCTCCTTGGGTTTCGGTTATCCCCCTGGCCGCACTCGATAAGTGTCGGCCAGGGTTTATAGGTTAGTAGTCGATAGGGTCGCGGATGATCGGGCAGGTCATGCAGTGGCCGCCGCCACGGCCGCGACCGAGCTCGCCGGCGCTGATGGTGATGACCTCGATCCCGGCCTTGCGCAGCAGGGTGTTGGTGTAGGTGTTGCGGTCGTAGCCGATGACCACGCCTGGCTCCACGGCGACCACGTTGTTGCCGTCGTCCCACTGCTCGCGTTCGGCGGCGAAGCTGTTGCCGCCGGTTTCCACCACGCGCAACGCCTTGAGGTTGAGGGCCTTGGCCACGGTGTCGAGGAAGCTGGTTTCCTCGCGGCGGATGTCGATGCCGCCCTGTTTGCTTTCGTCAGGTCGCAGGGTGAAGGCAACGATCTGATTCACCACTTCCGGGAAGACCGTGACCAGGTCGCGGTCGCAGAAGCTGAACACGGTGTCCAGGTGCATGGCTGCGCGGGACTTCGGCAGGCCGGCAACGATCACTTTCTCGACGGCTTTGTTCTTGAACAGGTTCAGTGCCAGTTGGCCGATGGCCTGGCGGGACGAGCGCTCGCCCATGCCGATCAGGACCACACCGTTGCCGATCGGCATGACGTCGCCACCTTCAAGGGTGGAGCTGCCGTGATCCAGGTCCGGGTCGCCGTACCAGATCTCGAAGTCGGCGTTGGTGAACTGAGGGTGGAACTTGTAGATGGCGGTGGTCAGCAGGGTTTCCTGGCGACGGGCCGGCCAGTACATCGGGTTCAGCGTCACGCCACCGTAGATCCAGCAGGTGGTGTCGCGGGTGAACTGGGTGTTGGGCAGCGGTGGCAGGATGAAGCTGGTGTGGCCGAGGAAGTCGCGGAACATCTGGATGGTCTTGCCACCGAAGCTGTCCGGCAGATCATCGGCGGACACGCCACCGATCAGGTACTCGGCGATGTGCCGTGGCTCCAGGCTGCGCAGCCAGGATTTCACTTCGTTGATCAGGCCCAGGCCCACCGAGTCGGCGGTGACCTTGCGTTCCAGGATCCAGTCCAGCGCTTCGGGGATGGCAACGATGTCGGTCAGCAGGTTGTGCATTTCCAGCACGTCGATCCCGCGTTCGCGCATCTTGGTAACGAAGTCGAAATGGTCACGCTTGGCTTGGGCAACCCACAGCACATCATCGAAAAGCAGTTCGTCACAGTTGTTCGGGGTCAGCCGCTGGTGGGCCAGGCCGGGGGAGCAAACCATGACTTTGCGCAGTTTGCCGGCTTCGGAATGTACGCCGTACTTAACTTTTTCCGTGGTCATTACAGTGATCCTCCAGATGACAATACAAACTTGAGTGTTACAGGGTCAGGAAGCCGTCGTAGAGCCCATAGGCCGCTACCAGCGCACCTATGACTACCGCGGCGAAAATCAGCTTCTCGACGTTGGTGAAAATCGGTTTGCCCAACTCGCGCTTGGCCTTGGCGAACAGAATCACGCCAGGGGCATAGAGCAGGGCAGAGAGCAGCAGGTACTTCAGGCCGCCGGCGTAAATCAGCCAGACCGCATAGATCAGGGCTACGGCGCCGATGAACAGGTCTTTCTTGCGTTCGGCCAGGGCGTTCTCGTAAGTCTCGCCGCGCACTGCCAACAGCAGGGCGTAGGCCGCCGACCAGAGGTAAGGCACCAGGATCATCGAGGTGGCGAGGTAGATCAGCGACAGGTAGGTACTGGCCGAGAACAGGGTGATGATCAGGAAGATCTGCACCATGGCGTTGGTCAGCCACAGGGCGTTGACCGGTACGTGGTTCTCGTTTTCCTTGCGCAGGAACTCCGGCATGGTGTGGTCTTTGGCGGCGGCGAACATGATCTCCGCACACAGCAGGACCCACGATAGCAGGGCGCCCAGCAGGGAGATGATCAAACCAACGCTGATCAGCACCGCACCCCAGTGACCCACCACGTGCTCAAGCACGGCGGCCATCGACGGGTTCTGCAGCTTGGCCAGTTCCGGTTGAGTCATGATCCCCAGCGAGAGGACGTTCACCAGCACCAGGAACAGCAGCACGGTAATGAAGCCGATCACCGTGGCTTTACCCACGTCCGAGCGTTTTTCCGCACGGGAGGAGAAGATGCTCGCGCCCTCGATACCGATGAACACCCAGACGGTGACCAGCATCATGTTGCGCACCTGGTCCATCACGCTGCCCAGGTCCGGGTTCTTGATCCCCCAGATATCGGCAGTGAAGATGTCCAGTTTGAAGGCGAAAATGGCGATCAGGACAAACAGCAGCAGCGGTACAACCTTGGCCACCGTGGTCACCAGGTTGATGAACGCTGCTTCCTTGATCCCGCGCAGGACCAGGAAGTGCACCGCCCACAACAGCACAGACGCACCGATGACGGCGGCGACGGTGTTGCCTTCGCCGAAAATCGGGAAGAAGTAACCCAGGGTGCTGAACAGCAATACGAAGTAACCGACGTTCCCCAACCAGGCACTGATCCAGTAGCCCCAGGCCGAGGAGAAACCCATGTAGTCGCCGAAACCGGCCTTGGCATAGGCGTAGACCCCGCCATCCAGATTCGGCTTGCGATTGGCCAGGGTCTGGAAGACAAAGGCCAGGGTCAACATACCGACAGCAGTGATGGCCCAGCCGATCAAAACAGCGCCGACATCGGCACTGGCGGCCATGTTCTGGGGCAAGGAAAAGATCCCGCCGCCAATCATGGAGCCGACCACAAGCGCGACCAGGGCACCTAGTCGTAGTTTTCCGGGAGATTCTGACATTGCATGACTCCAATGCAGGAGAAGTGAGTTCGCAGAGTAAATCCGCTGACGTTTCAAACAGCTGACTTAGATCAGTTCATTGCCACATTCCATTGTTGATGAATGACTTTCGCCGGTTTGTTAACGCGCTGAGAGGCCTCTCCTAGAGGCTTCCAGGTGGAATTAAAGATAATGCATCGTATTGCAGCAAGGTATGAAGCTAGTTGGTTTTTCAGAATGTGCAAATTTTTACCGGCGGTTCTCAGTACAGAATGGATTTATCGGAAATGCTTCACAAAACTGGCAAAATCTCCCGGCGGCATAGATGAGACAGTTCTAAGCGAAGTCTGATTTTTATCCTTTACTGATAAACGTGTGGCTGCGCTGGATATTTAATTGAGTGAACACTTGTTATGGTTCGCAAACATGACAAAACGTCGATTTGAGAGGTAACGATGTCGCAACCGGCGCAAAAGCTCCGACTCAGTGCCTTGATCGCCTTGGTGGTCGGCTCGATGATTGGCGGCGGGATCTTTTCCTTGCCGCAGAACATGGCCGCCCGCGCCGATGCCGGGGCCGTATTGATCGGCTGGGCCATCACCGCGGTGGGCATGCTGACCCTGGCCTTTGTGTTCCAGACCCTGGCCAACCGCAAGCCTGAACTGGACTCGGGGGTGTACGCCTACGCCAAGGCCGGGTTTGGCGACTACATGGGGTTCTCCTCGGCCTGGGGCTACTGGATCAGTGCCTGGCTGGGCAACGTTGGCTATTTCGTGCTGCTGTTCAGCACCCTGGGTTACTTCTTTCCGGTGTTTGGCCAGGGCAATACGCCGATTGCCATCGGCTGCGCCTCGGTGCTGCTGTGGGCGGTGCATTTCCTGGTGATGCGCGGGATCAAGGAGGCGGCGTTCATCAACCAGGTGACCACGGTGGCCAAGATCGTGCCGCTGGTGATGTTCATCGTGATTGCCGCCGTTGCGTTCAAGGCTGACATCTTTACCCGGGATATCTGGGGTCGCAGCAACCCGAACTTCGGCAGCGTGATGGACCAGGTGCGCAACATGATGCTGGTCACGGTATTCGTGTTTATCGGCATCGAAGGCGCGAGCGTGTATTCGGCCCGCGCGGAAAAACGCTCCGACGTGGGCCGGGCCACCGTCATTGGCTTTATCGGGGTGCTGGCGCTGTTGGTGCTGGTGAACGTGCTGTCACTGGGGATCATGAGTCAGCCGGAGCTGGCCAACCTGCAGAACCCTTCGCTGGCGGCGGTGCTGGAGCACATTGTCGGGCCGTGGGGCGCTTTGCTGATCAGCGTCGGCCTGGCCATTTCGTTGCTTGGGGCATTGCTATCCTGGGCGCTGCTGTGTGCCGAAATCCTGTTTGCCACGGCCCGGGACAAGACCATGCCGGCGTTCCTGAAAAAGGAAAACGCCAACCATGTACCGGTCAACGCGCTGTGGCTGACCAACGTGATGATCCAGCTGTTTCTGCTGATCACCCTGTTTTCTGCTGGTACCTACACCAGCCTGATCTACCTCGCCTCGTCGATGATCCTGGTGCCTTACTTGTGGTCGGCGGCTTACGCGGTGCTGTTGAGCGGGCGCGGTGAAACCTATGAAAACGCCTCGGGCGAGCGCACCAAGGATTTGCTGATTGGCGCGATCGCCCTGGTTTATGCGGTCTGGCTGCTGTATGCCGGTGGGGTCAAGTACCTGCTGCTGTCGGCGCTGCTGTATGCACCGGGGGTGATTCTGTTCGCCAAGGCCAAGCATGAGCAGGGCCAGCCGTTGTTCACCCATATCGAAAAAGGCATTTTCGCCTGCGTGGTTGTCGGTGCGTTGGTGGCGGCCTATGGCTTGTACAGCGGCGTGCTGAGTTTGTGAGGCTGACGCTCGACTATCAGGGGGCCTACGATTGGCCGGCGATGCTCGACTTCCTGGCGGCGCGGGCCATCGATGGGCTCGAGGTGGTTCGCTCCGGGTCGTACGCCCGCAGCTTCTGCCTGCACGGTTTGCAGGGCACGTTTGTCATCAGCCAGGCGCCGGGTCACGGCCTGGCGGTAGAGCTGACCTATGCCGATTCGGCGGCGTTGCCGCAGATTGTGGCGCGCTTGCGGCGGATGTTCGACCTCGATGCGGACTTGCCGGCCATCCACCGGCACCTGGCCACAGACCCGCTGCTGGCGCCGTTGATTGCCCGGCGCCCGGGCTTGCGTGTGCCGGGCACCTGGGACGGCCTGGAGTTGGCGATGCGGGCGGTGCTGGGGCAGCAGATCAGTGTGGCAGCGGCGATCAGGCTAGCGGGCAAGCTGGTGGCGCAATACGGCGCGCCGCTGGTGGGGCCCGAGCCGTGGTTGCCGGGCCTGAGGCAGGTGTTTCCCGAGGCACAGGTGTTGGCTTCGGCGGATCTGGCCACGCTGGGCATGCCCCGCAGCCGTGGGCGCACTTTGTCGGGTGTGGCCCAGGCGTTGCTGGAGAACCCTGGGCTGTTCGACACGCGCGCGAACTTACCGGCGTCTGTGGCGCCGTTGCTGGCGTTATGGGGCGTGGGTGACTGGACGGCCCAGTACATCGCCTTGCGCCAGATGCGCGAGGCGGATGCCTTTCCGCCGGGGGATGTGGGGCTGCTCAAGGCGCTGGCCGCCCTCGAAGGCCAGCCAGTCAGCGCCCAGCACCTGTTGGCCCGGGCAGAAAGCTGGCGACCATACCGGGGTTATGCGGCGCAAGTGTTGTGGACGTCCTTGAGTCGGGGGGATTGAGGTGTAGCAAAGACCGGCTTCGCCGGATTGTGTGGGAGCGGGCTTGCCCGCGATGGACGTCAACGATAACGCGCAGATTCAGGATCAACGCAGCGCTCTTGAGACCATCGCGGGCAAGCCCGCTCCCACAGGATTTTTGGCTGCCAGCAGATTTTGCGGGCACCATCGCTGCCTGTTCACCACCGTGCCCGATGGGCGCCCAGTTCCCCGGCCGGCAGTGACCACTGCAGGGGCGTGCCGCTGATGGTTAGTGGTACCTGCAGCCGATTGGCCGGTCCCCAGGTTGTTTGTTCCAGCACGAGTCCCTGATCGCTGGCCTCTTCGGCACGCAGCGCCGGTTGTGGTGTGGCGGGCTGTTGCAGCAGCAGCTTCGCCGTGCGCGCCAATGACAGGCGGGCGGAGCCGCCGCAGCCGCTGGCCAGGCGCTCGGTCAACAGCTTGAGACAGCTGGCCGCCATCAGGTACCCGGTGGCGTGGTCCAGGGCCTGCACCGGCAGGGGCGTCGGTTGGTCGCTGTGCTGCCAGGCCATGCCGGCTTCGGCGATGCCGGTGCTCATCTGCACCAGGCTGTCGAAGCCCCGGCGATTCTGCCAGGGACCGCTCCAGCCATAGGCATTGAGGCTGACGTCGATCAGCCCCGGCGCCAGCGCCTGGCGTGCCCGGGTGCCGTAGCCGAGGTTTTCCAGGGCGTCGGCGCGGTAGCCATGGAGCAGGATGTCGGCGTCCTTGAGCAGGGCTTCAAACACCTGGCGGTCGCTGCGTTGGTGCAGGTCAAGGTGGGCGCAGCGTTTGCCCAGGGTCATTTCCGCGACCACGCCCGGCTCGTGCCAGTGGGGTGGGTCGATGCGCAGCACATCGGCGCCCAGGCCGGCGAGAAAACGACTGGCTGCGGGGCCGGCAAGGACCCGGGTCAGGTCCAGCACCCTGAGCCCCGCCAGCGGCCTCGCGACTGATCCCGACCAGGCCTGCCGGCGTTGATCCTCAAGGGGCGCCAAGTGCACCAGCGGCTCGGCATTGACCGCCAGCCCCTGGGGATGGACCTGCCATTGCTGCCAGGAGCGCATGACCGCCGCGCAGCCCCCGGCGTCGACCACCGCCTGTTCCAGATCCTCCTTGGCCCACGACGCAACCTTGGCGGCCATCGCGCTGCGGTCGCGGCAGGCACCCAGTACTTTTTCGGCGGCGCGTCGATGATGGGCAGCATTGGTGTGCAAGCGGATCCAGCCATCGCCCGTGGCATAGTCACCGGCGAGCGGATCCCACATCGGCGGCACCTTCCAGCCCAGCGGGCGCAAGGAGGTGGCGAACCAGAAGGAGGCAAGTCGGCGATCAACTTCGAGGGTCGGTAAACGGCCGGTCTGTTGCTGCAGCAGTTCGCTGAGGGCCTGGCCGGCCACCGCAATACTGGCGCTGGCCAGCTCGGTGACGGCAAACGCCGAGGGCAGGGCGCCCTCGGCGGTGAACCGGATGGCAGTTTTCTGCAAGCCCAATGCGGCTTGCAGGGCAGTCAGCAAAGTAGTCATCGAGAGCCCTCCGAAAGAGGGCTCGAGCATAGAACAAAAGCGCTGTGGTGGAGGGCCTAAACCCGGAACTGGTCCATCAGTTTCATCTGGTGGGTGGCCAGGGAGTTGAGCTGGCTACTGATCTGCGCCGACTCGGTGGCTTGCTCGGTCAGGGTCTCGGTGACCGTGCGGATCGCCGAAACGTTGCGGTTGACCTCTTCGGCCACGGCGCTCTGCTGCTCGGCGGCACTGGCGATCTGCAGGTTCATGTCGCTGATCACCGTGACTGCCTCGCTGATCTTGCCCAGGGCCTGTACCGCTTGCTGGATCTGCCCGGCGTTGTTGTGCGCCTGGGTCTGGCTCGAATGCATGGTGGCGACCACGCCGCGGGTGCCGGTCTGGATCCGCTCGATCACCAGGCGGATCTCCTCGACCGAATCCTGGGTACGTTTGGCCAGGTTGCGCACTTCATCGGCGACCACCGCAAAGCCGCGTCCGCTTTCGCCGGCGCGAGCCGCCTCGATCGCGGCGTTGAGGGCCAGCAGGTTGGTCTGTTCGGCGATGCTACGGATCACTTCCAGCACCGAGCCGATCTGCTCGCTGTTGACGGCCAGCGCTTCGACTTCGGTCACTGCCTTGCTGACTTCTTCGGCCAGTTGATTGATGTCGCGGGTGCTGCGTTCGATGATCGACATCCCGTCCCGCGCCGACTGGTCCGCGCCCCTGGCGGCGCTGGCGGCATTCGAGGCGCTGTTGGCGACGTCATGGGCGGTGGCGCTCATTTCGTTGGAGGCGGTGGCGACCTGGTCGATTTCGCGGAACTGCACCTGCATGCCTTCGCTGGTCTGGCGGGCGATTGCCGAGGACTGGTCGGCGGTGCCACGGGCGTCGGTGATGCTTTGCTTGATCTGTGCGATGGTCGGCTGCAGTTTGTCGAGGAAGCGGTTGAACCAGCTCACCAGCTCGCCCAACTCGTCTTGCTTGCTGTAGTTCAGGCGTTGGGTGAGGTCGCCGTCGCCGCTGGCAATCGCCTTGAGCATGGTCGCCACGCTGTTGATTGGCCGGGTCACGCCGGAGGCAGTCAACCACATCAGCAGCAGGCCCAGCAGGCCGGCGCCGATGGCCACGGCCAGGGTCTTGTAGGTGCCAAGGTCCTGCGCCTCATCGAGCACCGTTTGCAGTTTCAGCGAGTCGGCCAGCAGCACTTGCCGGGGCAGGTCGATCACTACCCCCCAAGGCTTGGTGTCGGCAATCGGGCTGACCGGCAACACCGCGCGGATCAGGTCGCCGTGCTGGAGAATCTTCGCGGTGTTGGCGTTGATCAGTTGCAGCACTTCCTTGCCATCGTTGCCCAGGGCCTCGACCAGGTTTTTCCCCAGTTTGCTGGCGTCGACGCTGTAGCCGGCCAGCGCACCGCTGCCAGACACGATCAGCATGTGCCCGGCACCGTTGAACAAGTCCCGCTGGGAGCTGAGGGCGGCGGCTTGCAGGGCGTCGAGGGAGATGTCGATACCGACCACGCCGATGGCCTTGCCATTGACCAGCAACGGCACGGAAATACTGGTCATCAGCATTTCCTTGCCGGCGACGGTGTCGGCATAGGGGTCGAGCAGGCAGGTACGCTTGCTGTCGCGGGGGCAGGTGTACCAGCTGTTGTACGGGGTGCCACTGAGATTGAGGGTGGTCTTGGTCATGTCCTCTTCGGTCATGATGGTGTTTTCCCCGGTCCCTGCGGCACGGCTCCAGTAACTGGCGAATCGCCCGGCTTCGTTGGACAGGCGAGCGGCGTCGTCGACGAAGCCCTGGTCCTGGCCGTCCAGGCCATTGGGTTCGAATGCCAGCCAGATTCCCAGGACCCCGGTGTTGCGCTCGAAAGCGCTCTTCAGGCTCTGGTTCAACTCCTCGCGCAGCGCGCCGGGATCCAGGGCGCGCTTGCCGGCCAGACGACGCAGATCAGCGATCTGGTCGGCCAGGGCGGTCACTACCAGCAGGCTTTCGCCGAAGGTTTTCTGCACCCGCACCGCCTGCTCGGCAGCCTTGGCCTGCAGCAGGTTCTCGACGCTGGCCGTGAGCATCCGGGTGCTGGAGGCGCTGACCAGTTGATCGTTCTGATTGGTCTGGTAGATGTTCATGCCGACGATCAGGCCCACCACGCCCAACAGGCACAGTCCGGACAACAGCACGATTTTCAGGCGGATGGAAAGAGAGTCGAACATGGGGCGATCTCGCGAAGGGATGACTGGTGGGCTGAGGGTCATGAGCGACCCGCTCGCCAAATCCATTCAGCGCCATGTGTGACACATCGGCTTACAAGAGCTGGGCATGAGCGACAGCCGACGAACGGTCGCTGGCGCGGCAGGGACTGGAGATATCAGGAGGCTTGAGGCAGGGACTCCGGGCGCGACCAGATCCACAGGTTGCCCAGGCTCATGCCGGCGATGGCGAGGTAGATCGGCCAGCCGTGGTCGAGCATCACCAGCATCAGGCCGGCACACAGCAGCATGCTCGCGGTGGCGCTGATCTTGGCTCTTCGCGCGACAATCTTGCCGTTGCGCCAGTTTTTCAGGATCGGCCCGAACAGCCGATGGTTTTCCAGCCAGGCACTCAGGCGCGGCGAACTCTTGGTCGCCGCCCAGGCGGCCAACAGGATGAATTCGGTGGTCGGCAACCCCGGCACGACAATGGCGATCAGGCCAATGCCCAGGCTGACGTAGGCCAGCAGGCCGAAGAGGATGCGCGCGAGTTTGGAGGAGGCGAGGCGAGACATGGGTTATTCAGAGGTTGACCGCGAGGTTGGATCGCAAGGCTACAGGTTTGCCCTGCCCAACCAGGTTGGGCAGGGGGTCGGTCAGGCCAGTTCAGGCTCGGTGGCGTAAGCCTGTTCCAGCAATACGGTGAAGCGGTTGAAGGCGTCGATGGCACCTTTATCGACCGCGGCTTCTTCTTCGGCGCTGAATGCCAGGCCGTCGAGGGTCCTGACGAAGTTTTTCCAGCCTTCGGCGCGACCACCGGCCGGCTCGCCCAGGTGGCGGGCACCGAAGGTTTCGCTCAGGCCCAGGCCTACGGCACGCTTGATCAAGAACGCGGCACCGAGTTTCGAGCCTTCGGAAACGAACAGCCAGCCCAGGGCTTCAGCCTTGCTCGGCTGTTGCACGGCGCCTGCCACCGGGGCCGGGACCTGGGTGTCGAGGTCGGCCAGGTCGGCCTTGGCGGCTTCGGCGCGGCAGCGCTCTGCCAGGTCGGGGACGATGGCGATCAGCTTGGGATCGTTGTACAGCGACACCAGTTCCGACTGGAACAGGTACTGGGCCACCACAAAACGGGCGAAGTTGGCCTGGGTTTCAAACGGCGCATGGGCCTTGACCAGGGCGTCGAGCTTGGCATGGGGCTCGTGGGTGATCTGGTTCAGGCGTTGGGAACGCAGGCTCGGGCGTTGAGTAGGATCGGCAGCGGTCATGAAGAAGTCCTTGAGAATGAGATGCGCTTGGTAACTAGACGAACCAGCAGGCGCAGCACAGTAAAAAATCCTCGCTGCGCCTGGGAAAAAGGCGCAACGAGATTTCCATTAGCGGGTAACGATCAGATATCCCAGATCAGGTTGATCGCGAAGTTGCGGCCTGGCTCGGTCAGGCGATCGAGGTTGGCCGGGCTGAGCACGGCGGCCTCGCCGACGCTGTCGTAACCGCGCACGTTGTCCCACTGCCAGTATTTCTTGTCCGCCAGGTTGTACACGCCGGCGCTGAGGGTCACGTCGTCGCTGACCTTGTAGAAACCGGCCAGGTCGAGCACGCCATAGCCTGGGGTCTTGAACTGGCTGCTGACGCCGTCCGGCGACTTGAAGCTGCTGTCGTCCACCAGGTTTTTCTTCTGCACCAGGGTCCAGCTGAGCAAGGCGCCGTAGCTGTCCTGGTCATAGCCCAGGCCGAACACGCCGGTCAGCGGGTTGATCGAGTTGAGTGGCTCGCCAGTGTCATTGTTGCGACCGTGGGCGTAGGCGATCGAACCCTTGGTGTAGAGGCCCTGTGGTGCGCCGAAGGTATCGAGGTTCAGGCGACCCTTGAGCTCCACGCCTTTGATGGTGGCGTGCTTGATGTTGTTGCTCTGGAACGTCAGCTCGTTGTAGCCGGGGGTCACGGCGTCTTCGTTGATGAAGTCGCGGTACTTGTTATAGAACACCACCATGTCGAAGTTGCCCGCCTCGAAGTTGCCGCGCAGGCCAGTCTCGTAGGTTTTGCTTTTTTCCGGTTCCAGGTCCGGGTTCGGCGCCACGCTGTAGCCCGGGTTGACGTTTTCGAAACGACCGTACAAGGCCTTGGCGGTCGGCGTCCGGAAACCTTCGCCGTACTGGCCGAACCAGGTGTAGTTGTCGTCCAGGGCGTAGGTCAGGCCGAACTTGGGCGAGAGCCGATGCCAGGTCTTGTTCTCGTCGCTGACCGTACCCAGGCCATCAGGCGCTACGGTGTTGAGGAACTCCTGGGTGACATGGGGCTTGAGCTTGGTGTAGTCGTAGCGCAGGCCCGGGATGAAGGTCCAGTCGTTCCAGGTGATCTGGTCCTGGGCGAACAGGCTGTAGGTGTCGATGGTCGGGTCCGGGAAGTCGCTGGATTTTTTCAGCACATCGCTGGGGCTGATGGCACCCACGGCGCTGCAACCACGACCTACCGCCAGGCAGGTGCCGCTGCCGGTGCGCGAGCCGGTGACTTTCTGGTGTTTGAGGGTGGTGCCGTAGGTCAGCACATGGCCGGTCTCGCCGATGGCGAATGCCTTGTCCAGTTGTGCGTCGAACACCCACTGCTTTTCCTCGTAGAGGGTTTCGCGCGAGCGCATCACGTTGCGGCTGAACGGGAAGTAGTTTTCCAGGGTGGATTGGCCAGTCTTGGCGATCTGGTAGTTCAGGCTCCACTTCAGGTTGTCCACCAGCAGGGCATCGACGGCGAAGCTGTTTTCCAGGCCAAAACGTTCGCGGCTGACGGTCTCTTCACCGGTGCGCGAGCGGTACATGCCCAGGGGCTGGCCATTGTTGAACGGGCCGCCGACGGCGCTTTGCAGGTCGGCGTCGCGGTGGTCCTTGTACTTCTCGTAGGTCAGGCCCAGGCGGGCGTCTTCGGCGTAGTTCCAGCCAGCCTTGGCCAGCACGTTAGTGGTGCGCACGTCTTCCGGGTTGGCCGCGGTGCGATCCAGGCCGGTGCCGTTGTTTTGGCCGTAGGATTCGGTTTCGTGACCGTCGCGCTGGCTGAAGTGCAGCAAGCCATCGAACTGATCGGCGCGTCCGGCGACGGTGGCGGATTTCAGCCAGCTGTCATCGGCGGAGCTGTAACCGGTTTTCAGGCGGGCGCCGACATCCTGGCCGGGCTTGATGATGTCTTCCGGGTCAAGGGTGAAGTAGCTCACCGCGCCGCCGATAGCGTTGCTGCCGTACAGCACCGAGGCCGGGCCGCGGAGGATTTCCACGCGCTTGACGATTTCCGGGTCAACGTAGTTGCGTTGGGTCTTGGCATACGGGCCGTTGAAGAAGCCGTTGGGAATCTCGACGCCATCGACCTGGGTCAGGATCCGGTCGCCGTCGATGCCGCGAATGTTGTAGCCGCTGATGCCGCCCCGGGTGCCGGTACCGCCGACCGATACGCCTGGCTCATAGCGCACCAGGTCCTTGATGGTGTTGACGTTGTTGCGATCCAGCTCTTCGCGGGTGTGCACGGTCACGGTGCTGGGCACGCTGTCGACGCTCTGCTCCTGGCGCGTGGCGCTGATGGTCATCTGCTGCAGTGCGAGGGTGCCGCCGGCGGTGCGTTTTTCCAGCGCAATGTTGTTGCTGCCCAGCTTGCGATAGCTCAGGTTGGTCCCCACCAACAGGCGATCCAGGGCTTTTTCCGGGCTCAGTGCGCCGTGCACGCCTGGCGAGGCCACGCCTTCTGCCAGTTCTGCCGGCAAGCCGACCTGCCATCCGGTGACGGCGGTGAACTCGTTGAGCGCCGAGACCAGTGGCTGCTGGACAATGGCGAAGCTGTAGTCGCCCATCTGGCGGCTTGGCTGTTGGGCCGGGGTGGCGGCCATCACAGGCGCAGCCTGGGTGCCGGCCAGCAGCATGGCGGCGGTCAGCAAGGACAGCGTGCAGTTGTGCACGCGGGCGGATGGTGAAGAGGACTGGCGGGTAAGGCGAGAGGACATCGATAGCGCTCCGTGTCGCACGAATCTTATAGGTGCAGATTGGCATCAAGGATGCGAATCAATTGCATTGGCTATAACGAGACGTACGGCGAATGACTATCGAGTAAAAATAATTCTCATTCAGTTCAAAATCACCAGCGCCGGGAACTCCTGGAGCTTGGCGGAGGTGATGTGAGCCAGCGACCGGACCACGTCCAGCGGCTGGTCGAGGCGGTAGTTACCGGTGACCGAAACGTTGGCCAACTGTTCGTTGTTGTTGATGATCCAGCCCGGGTAGTAGCGGCGCAACTCGGCCAGGACCTGGTTCAGCGGGCAGTTTTCGAACACCAGGCGGCCCTGGACCCACGCCAGGTCTGTCGCCGGATCGAGGCGGGCCGGTTGATCGAAACCATTGGGCCCGATACGGATACTTTCGCCTGCGCTCAAGCGCACCCGTGCATCGCTGTGGGCGCTGCGCAGGTCGACATCGCCGCGCTGCACCCGCACCTGGGCGACGCCGTCCAGGTAACGCACGGCGAAGGAGGTATCGCGCACGCTGGCGGTGACCGGCCCGGCATCGATTTCCAGGGGCAGGCCACGATTGGCGGCTACCTCGAAATAGGCTTCGCCCTGGAACAGGCGAGCCACGCGTTGTTGATCATTGATGGTGCTGGAGAAGGCCGAGTTGGTGTTGAGCAGGACTTTCGAGCCGTCCTCCAGTTGCAGGCGCTGGCGCTCGCCGACCACGGTCAGGTGATCGGCCTGCAGGCGCATGGGCAGGTTGCTGAAACTGAACAGGCCGAGCAGCAGCACTGCCGCGCTGGCCAGGGGTTTCCAGTGTGGGCGCAAGCGCCCGAGCACGCTGACCTTGCGCTTGGCGCTGTCCAGGGTCTGCGCGCACTGTGCTACTTGCGGGCCGTCCCAGACGGCCTGGGCCATGGCGAAGGCTTCGGCGTTGTGTGGGTCGGCGGCGAGCCAGGCGTGAAATTCACGGCTTTGCTCCTCGCTCGGACTGTCCAGCACGATCAGCCAGTCCAGGGCTTGATCCATCGCCGAGGTGCTGGCTGAATCCCGCGCCGGGGTTGGCGGGTGGGAGTGGTGGCTGTCCGTCACGGGTGTTCCTCGGCCACGTCTGCGCGCGGCTGGTTTTGGATAAGAGTGCTACAAACCTCGGCTAAGGGTAACAAAGCCGACGCCCTGACGCAGGTGTGCAAAACAATGGACCGAGCGACTCATCGGCCGTTGAGACGATCGGCGACACCGACACAGATCGCCATGATCAGCTTCAGGTCCTTTTGCACGGTGCTCAGGGACACGCTGAGTTTCTCGGCGATCTCCAGGTAGCTGTGGCCATGCAGACGGCTGAGGATGAAAATCTGTTGTTGGCGCGCAGTCAGTTGGTTGAGGCTGATGTTCAAGCGTTCGAGCATCTGTTCGGCATGGGCGGCGTCCTCGGCACTGCTCAGCGGCGCGGCAACGTTCTGCACCACCTCCAGCGGTACGTCCTCGAGCATCGTGCGTGACTGGATACGGCGGGCGCGCAGGTGGTCCAGCGCCAGGTTGCGGGCAGTTTGAAAGACGAAGGGTTCCAGGTGGTCGATGGCCCGCTCACTCAACGCCCGGGTCACGCGCAGGTAGGTTTCCTGCAACAGGTCCTCGGCGGTGCTGTGGTTATTGACCATCCGCTCCAATGTGCGCAGCAGCGAGACGCGCTGAGCGAGGAAGACGTGGTTGAAGTGCGCTTGACTCACAGTAGGACCTGATCGATTTCAAGCGAATGATAATGCTTATCATCTATGTCAAAGGTCAAGCGCTTCTTTCTGTAGGAATTATCGGCGACCTTGTAGGTAGGCCGGGTAATCAGGGATCCGGTGGGCGTGTGGCTGATCCAGCAGCGGGCTGCTGAGCAGGTAGTCGGCGCTGCATTCGTTGCAGGCCACTGGAATGTTCCAGACGGCCGCTACTCGCAGCAGTGCCTTGATGTCCGGGTCGTGGGGTTGTGGTTCGAAGGGATCCCAGAAGAACACCAGCAGGTCTACGCGTTGCTCGGCGATTTGCGCCCCGAGCTGCTGATCGCCACCCAGTGGGCCGCTGATCATGCTTTCCACGGGCAGGTCCAGGTGTTGGCTGAGCAACAGGCCGGTGGTGCCGGTGGCGACCAGTTGGTGTTGGGCGAGCTTGTGCTTCTGGCGCTCGGCCCAGTCGAGCAGGAACACCTTGCAGTGGTCATGGGCGACCAGGGCGATACGCTTGCGCGCCGCCATGGTTTTTTCGGTGAAGGTGATGCCGATCATCGGTGGGCTCCAACAAAACCAGAGGGGAGCTGCCGGTGGCAGC
Source organism: Pseudomonas sp. NPDC087626 (assembly GCF_044743405.1). Classification (NCBI taxonomy): domain Bacteria; kingdom Pseudomonadati; phylum Pseudomonadota; class Gammaproteobacteria; order Pseudomonadales; family Pseudomonadaceae; genus Pseudomonas; species Pseudomonas sp. NPDC087626. Next base: position 78,204 of record NZ_JBIUWJ010000022.1, on the reverse strand, counting down.
TCCCGCATTGCTTATTCGGCGTTGCACAGCGCCAGGCAGTTATCCAGCATGCGGTTGGAGAACCCCCATTCGTTGTCGTACCAGGCCAGCACCTTGAGCAGCTTGCCGCTGACTTTGGTGTGGTTGGCGTCGAAGATCGACGACAGCGGGTTGTGGTTGAAGTCGCTGGAAACCAGGGGCAGGGTGTTGTAGCCGAGGATTTTCGAGTGCTGGCTGGCTTCGCGCAGCAGCGCGTTGACCTCATCGGCCGTGGCGTCGCGCTTGAGCTGCACGGTCAGGTCCACCAGGGAGACGTTGATCACCGGCACACGCACGGCCATGCCGGTCAGCTTGCCGGCCAGCTCTGGCAACACCAGGCCCACCGCTTCCGCGGCGCCGGTCTTGCTCGGGATCATGTTCTGGGTGGCCGAGCGGGCGCGGTACGGGTCGCTGTGGTAGACGTCCGTCAGGTTCTGGTCGTTGGTGTAGGCATGGATGGTGGTCATCAGGCCACTCTCGATGCCCAGCTCGCGGTGCAGCACCTGGGCCACCGGGGCCAGGCAGTTGGTGGTGCACGAGGCGTTGGAGATGATCTGGTGCGACTGGCGCAGGATGTCGTGGTTGACCCCATACACCACGGTGGCATCGGCGCCCTTGGCCGGTGCTGAAATGATCACTTTGCGCGCGCCGGCGCTAATATGCGCGGCGGCTTTGGCCCGGTCGGTGAACAGACCGGTGCATTCGAACACTACGTCGATCTTTTCTGCAGCCCATGGCAGTTCGGCCGGGTTGCGAATGGCGCTGACCGCAATGCGGTCGCCGTTGACCGTCAGGCTCTCCTGGTCGTGTTCCACCTGGGCATCAAACGTGCCGTGCACGGTGTCGTACTTGAGCAGGTGGGCGTTCATCGAACTGTCGCCCAGATCGTTGATGGCGACGATCTGCAAATCCTGACGGTAGCCTTGGGTATACAGTGCCCGCAGGACGTTGCGGCCGATACGGCCAAAACCATTGATTGCGATTCGAAGAGTCATTTGAACAGCGCCGCCGTCGTTTTGTTGTTGGAATTACAAGATTATTCGCATAAAAATAGAAAACAAGCCTTTTTAGTGGCAATATTTTGTTCTATCTACAACGAGTGACCTGAATCAACTGGTCCGATTGGTCAAGAAAACCGTCAAACGCTGCCCGCGTGGACGCCTCTTGATCAGCATAGACACGAACAGGTCGCCATATCCGTTAGCCTGGAGTTCTACACATGCATCCCCGCGTACTTGAGGTCACCGAACGGCTTATCACCCGTAGCCGCGCTACCCGTGAGGCTTACCTTGCATTGATTCGCGGCGCCGCCAGTGATGGCCCGATGCGCGGCAAGCTGCAATGTGCCAACTTCGCCCACGGTGTGGCCGGATGTGGCACCGAAGACAAGCAAAGCCTGCGGATGATGAACGCGGCCAACGTGGCAATTGTTTCGTCATATAACGACATGCTCTCGGCGCACCAGCCCTACGAGACCTACCCGGAACAGATCAAGCAGGCGCTGCGCGAGATCGGCTCGGTTGGCCAGTTCGCCGGTGGTGTCCCGGCAATGTGTGACGGCGTGACCCAGGGCGAGCCGGGCATGGAGCTGGGGATTGCCAGCCGTGAAGTGATCGCCCTGTCGACCGCCGTGGCGCTGTCGCACAACATGTTCGACGCGGCGATGATGCTGGGCATCTGCGACAAGATCGTCCCGGGCCTGATGATGGGCTCGCTGCGTTTTGGTCACCTGCCGACCATCTTCGTCCCGGGCGGCCCGATGGTCTCGGGGATTTCCAACAAGGAAAAAGCCGACGTTCGCCAGCGTTACGCCGAAGGCAAGGCCAGCCGCGAAGAGCTGCTGGAGTCGGAAATGAAGTCCTACCACAGCCCTGGCACGTGCACCTTCTACGGCACTGCCAACACCAACCAGTTGCTGATGGAAGTCATGGGCCTGCACCTGCCGGGTGCTTCGTTCGTCAACCCGAACACCCCGTTGCGTGATGCCCTGACCCGCGAGGCGGCGTTCCAGATCACCCGCCTGACCAAGCAGAGCGGCAACTTCATGCCGATCGGCGAAATCGTCGACGAACGCTCGCTGGTCAACTCGATCGTGGCCCTGCACGCCACCGGCGGCTCGACCAACCACACCCTGCACATGCCGGCGATTGCCATGGCGGCGGGCATCCAACTGACCTGGCAGGACATGGCCGACCTCTCCGAGGTGGTGCCGACCCTGAGCCACGTCTACCCGAACGGCAAGGCCGACATCAACCACTTCCAGGCGGCTGGCGGCATGTCGTTCCTGATTCGTGAGCTGCTGGCGGCCGGCCTGCTGCATGAAAACGTCAACACCGTGGCCGGCCACGGCCTGAGCCGCTACACCCAGGAGCCGTTCCTCGAGGACGGTCAGTTGGTATGGCGCGAAGGCCCGAGCGAAAGCCTCGATGAAAACATCCTGCGGCCGGTGGCCCGGGCGTTCTCGGCCGAAGGCGGCCTGCGGGTGATGGAAGGCAACCTGGGGCGCGGTGTGATGAAAGTCTCGGCGGTAGCCCCGGAACATCAGGTGGTCGAGGCTCCGGCCATGGTGTTCCAGGATCAGCAGGACCTGGCCGATGCGTTCAAGGCTGGCCTGTTGGAGAAGGATTTTGTCGCCGTGATGCGCTTCCAGGGCCCGCGTTCCAATGGCATGCCGGAACTGCACAAGATGACCCCGTTCCTTGGCGTGCTGCAGGATCGCGGCTTCAAAGTGGCACTGGTCACGGACGGGCGGATGTCCGGCGCGTCGGGGAAAATCCCGGCGGCCATTCACGTCAGCCCTGAAGCTTTTGTCGGTGGCGCTTTGGCCCGCGTGCAAGAGGGCGATATCATCCGCGTCGATGGCGTCAAAGGCACTTTGCAAGTGCTGGTGGACGCCGCTGAATTTGACGCGCGTACCCCGGCCACTGGCCTGCTGGATAACGGCATTGGTTGCGGGCGCGAACTGTTCGGTTTCATGCGCATGGCCTTCAGCTCGGCAGAGCAGGGCGCCAGCGCCTTTACCTCTGCCCTGGAGACCCTTAAGTGAAACTAGCGCTGGTCGGTGACATTGGCGGTACCAATGCACGTTTTGCCTTGTGGAAAGACCAGCAACTGGAGTCGGTCCAGGTGCTGGCGACAGCCGACTTTGCCTGTCCGCAAGATGCCATTGGTGCCTATCTCCAGGGTCTGGGCCTGGCGCCCGGAGCGATCGGGGCGGTCTGCCTGTCGGTGGCCGGCCCGGTCAGTGGCGATGAGTTTCGTTTCACCAACAACCACTGGCGCCTGAGTCGCAAGGCGTTCTGCCAGGCCTTGCAACTGGAGCAACTGTTGCTGGTGAATGATTTCTCGGCCATGGCCCTGGGCATGACGCGCCTGCAGCCGGGGGAGTTTCGCCTGGTCTGCGCCGGCACCCCCGAGCCGCTGCGCCCGGCGGTGGTAATCGGCCCGGGCACGGGCCTGGGTGTCGGCACCTTGCTCGATCAGGGGCAGGGGCGTTGGGCGGCCCTGCCGGGTGAGGGCGGGCATGTCGACCTGCCATTGAGCAGCGTGCGGGAAACCCAGTTGTGGCAGCACCTGCATAACGAAATTGGCCATGTCAGCGCAGAAAGCGTGCTCAGCGGCGGTGGTTTGCCACGGCTGTACCGGGCGATCTGCGCGGTGGACGGGCACGCGCCAACACTCGACACCCCGCAAGCCATCACCGCCGCTGGCCTGGCCGGCGACCCGATTGCCCGCGAAGTACTTGAGCAGTTCAGCTGCTGGCTGGGTCGGGTGGCGGGCAACAACGTGTTGACCACCGGTGCCCGTGGCGGGGTCTACATTGTCGGTGGGGTGATCCCGCGGTTTGCCGATTTTTTCCTGGAAAGTGGCTTCGCCCGTTGTTTTGCCGACAAGGGCTGCATGAGCGATTACTTCAAGGGCATACCGGTGTGGCTGGTGACAGCCCCGTATTCCGGCCTGGTGGGCGCGGGTGTGGCGCTCGAGCAAGCATAATCCACCCCCTTCATAACAATAAGGAAGCCGCCCGTGAGCTCAGTCAACAAGTCGATTTTGTTGGTCGATGACGATCAGGAAATACGCGAGTTGCTGGACACGTACCTCAGTCGTGCCGGCTTTCAGGTGCGTACCACGCCTGATGGCGCGGGGTTTCGCCAGGCACTGAACGATGCGCCTTGCGACCTGGTGATCCTCGACGTGATGCTGCCCGACGAAGACGGCTTCAGCCTGTGTCGCTGGGTGCGCCAGCACCCACGCCAGGCCCATGTGCCGATCATCATGCTCACCGCCAGTTCCGACGAGGCCGACCGGGTCATTGGCCTGGAACTGGGCGCCGACGACTACCTGGGCAAACCCTTCAGTCCCCGTGAATTGCAGGCACGGATCAAGGCCCTGCTGCGCCGGGCCCAGTTCGGCCAGGAGCGTTCGGGCGGCGAAGTGCTGGCTTTCGACGAGTGGCGGCTGGACATGGTCAGCCACCGGCTGTTTCACACCGACGGCGAGGAGGTGATTCTCTCCGGCGCCGATTTTGCCTTGCTGAAACTGTTCCTCGATAACCCCCAGGCCATCCTCGACCGCGACACCATCGGCAACGCCACCCGGGGCCGCGACCTGATGCCCCTGGACCGGATTGTCGACATGGCGGTCAGCCGCTTGCGCCAGCGCCTGCGCGACACCGAAAAGCCGCCACGGCTGATCCGTACCGTGCGCGGCAGCGGTTATCAACTGGCGGCCAGCGTGGTCGCCAGCAATGGTCACTGAGTTTTTCGCCCGGCTGCTGCGCAAGGTCCCGGTACCGCGCTCGCTGCTGGGGCGGATGCTGTTGCTGACGTTGCTGGCGGTACTGTTTGCCCAAGCCCTGTCGAGCGTGATCTGGGTCTCGCAGTTGCGCGCCACCCAGCTCGAAGGGCTGGTGACCGCCGCCCGCAGCCTGGCTCATTCGATGAACGCCAGCGTCAGTTACTTCCGCTCGTTGCCGGTGGCCTATCGGCCGCTGGTGCTGGACCAATTGCGCAGCATGGGCGGCACCCGATTTGTGGTCACCCTCAACGACAAGCCCCTGGATATGCAACTGCTGCCCGCCACCCCGCGCAAGCAGGCGGTGCTGGCCGCGGTGGACGAGGTGCTGCGCACGTCGCTGGGGGCCGACACCGATATTTCCGTGCAGTTTGTCAGCCCGGATGATCTGCGGATCTTCAATGGCGGCTTGAAGCTCGATGAATTGCCGCGCTCCTGGGCGCACTACGCGCTGACGCTGGAGCCGGTCAACCCGCCGGTGCTGGTGACCCAGATCAAACTGGCCAAGGGCGAATGGCTGTACATCGCCTCCCTGTTGCCCGAGCCCTACACCAGCCTTGAAGAACAGGGCCTGCCGTCGCAGCAGGTGTGGTTCATCGTGCTCACCAGCGGCTTCCTGCTGCTGTTCATCGGGCTGCTGGTGCATTGGCAAAGCCGGCCGCTCAAGCGCCTGGCGCGGGCAGCGCGGGACATGTCCCTGGGCGCCGACGTGCTGCCGGTGGCCGAGGGCGGCGGCAGCGAAGTGGTCGAAGTGGGCCGTGCATTCAATGCGATGCGCGAACGCATCAGCCGCTACCTGACCGAGCGCAGCCAGTTGTTCAGCGCGATTTCCCATGACCTGCGTACGCCGATCACGCGCTTGCGGCTGCGGGTCGAACTGCTGGACGACGAGCAGTTGCAGGCCAAGTTCGGCCGCGACCTGGACGAGCTGGAGCTGCTGGTCAAGGGCGCGCTGCAATGCGTCAAGGACACCGACATTCACGAGAACATCGAGCCGGTGGACCTCAATCACGTGCTCGAATGCCTGGTCGAACCTTACCTGGCGCCCAACGGCAACGGCCGCGTGACCCAGCAGGGGCGGGCGCTCACGGCGTATCCGGGCAAACCGCTGGCGCTCAAGCGCTGCATCGGCAACCTGATCGACAATGCGCTGAAGTACGGACAGACCGCCCACCTGCACATCGATGACGATGACAGCGCGTTTATCCTGCATGTCGACGACGAGGGCCCGGGTGTGCCGGAGCAGCGCCTGGAGCAAGTGTTCGAGCCACACTTTCGCCTGGCCGGGAAGCAGCAGGGGTATGGCCTGGGGTTGGGGATTGCGCGCAACATCGCCCATAGCCATGGCGGCGAAGTGAGTTTGCAGAATTTGCGCGAGGGTGGGTTGCGGGTGACGCTGCAGTTGCCGCGCAGTGTGGATTAATCAGGGACCGCGTAATAGTTGATCGCGGGCAAGCCCGCTCCCACAGGGACGGATGGTGGATTTCCTGTGGAAGCGGGCTTGCCCGCGATGGCACCCGAAGCCAATGTCACAGCCTGGTGACATAACTCGGCGCCTTCGTTACCTGGCCGTCACGACCTGTTGTTTAGACTGCTGGCAGTCATAACAACAAAAAAAGGTCCACCATGCACTCACCTGCCCACCAACAATGGCTGGCTGCCGAGGGCTTGCGCCTGTTGGCGTTCGCCAAGGCTTCCAGGCTGCCCACAGGTTTCGGCAATCTCGACCAGCGCGGCCACCTGCCGCCGGACGCGCAAGCTGAAACCATGAACACCGCGCGCATGACCCACAGCTTCGCCCTGGCCCATATCCAGGGCTTGCCAGGGTTTGCCGAGCTGGTGGATCACGGTATCCAGGCCCTCAGTGGACCGCTGCGTGACGCCGAACACGGCGGCTGGTTCGCCTCGCCCGAGCACCGCGACGGCAATACCGGTAAAGCCGCTTACCTGCATGCGTTCGTGGCATTGGCCGCGAGTTCCGCGCGGGTCGCTCGGCGCCCTGGTGCCCAGGCGTTGCTTGACGATGCGATCGAGATCATCGACCGGCATTTCTGGTGCGAGGAGGAGGGCGCGATGCGCGAGTCGTTCAATCGCGACTGGAGCGTCGAGGAAGCCTATCGCGGCGCGAACAGCAACATGCACGCCACCGAGGCCTTTCTCGCCCTGGCCGACGTCACCCAGGACAGCCGCTGGCTGAGCCGCGCCTTGCGCATTGCCGAGCGACTGATCCACGGCCACGGCGCCGCCAATCAGTACCTGGTGGTCGAGCATTTCGACCGTCAATGGCAGCCGCTGCACGCCTACAATCAGGCCAATCCGGCCGATGGTTTCCGCCCCTTTGGCACCACCCCGGGCCACGGGTTTGAATGGGCGCGGCTGCTGTTGCACCTGGAGGCGGCGCGGGTCCAGGCCGGCATGCTCACCCCCGGCTGGCTGCTGCGCGATGCGCAGCAACTGTTCGCCAACAACTGCCAGCACGCCTGGCAGGTCGATGGTGCGCCGGGCATGGTCTACACCCTCGACTGGGACCGTCGCCCAGTGGTGCGTCAGCGTTTGCATTGGGTGCACTGCGAAGCGAGCGCGGCGGCCAGTGCCTTGCTCCAGCGCACCGGCGAGGGCCAATACGAAACCTGGTATCGGCGGCTTTGGGAGTACAGCGAGCAGTACCTGATCGACCTCGTCCATGGCAGTTGGCACCACGAACTGGACGCCGACAATCGCCCGAGTGCGCAGATCTGGGGTGGTAAGCCGGACCTCTATCACGCCTGGCAGACGGTGCTGATTCCGCGGCTGCCGTTGGCCCCGAGCATGGCTACGGCGTTGGCGCAGGGCTCTGGGTCACGGGTTATGTAACCATGCGGTGACATTTCGCCGTCGCTTCGTTACCTGCGGCGGATCCCAGCCTGTTTAAACTCGTTTGCAGCGCAAGCACCAGACTTGCATGCATAACAACAAGAAAGGTACTTCAGATGAATGCGATTTCTCGCCTCGCCACAGTCATTTCCCTCGCCTCCATGTTCCCCCTCAGCGCCCTGGCCGCCGACCCCAAAGGTTCCGTGGAGGTTGTGCACTGGTGGACCTCGGGTGGTGAAAAAGCAGCGGTCGACGTACTCAAGGCCCAGGTTGAAAAAGACGGCTTTACCTGGAAGGACGGTGCGGTGGCAGGCGGCGGTGGCGCAACGGCCATGACCGTACTCAAGAGCCGCGCCGTGGCCGGCAACCCACCGGGCGTGGCCCAGATCAAGGGCCCGGATATCCAGGAGTGGGGCAGCACCGGCCTGCTCAGCACCGACGCGCTGACCGAGGTCGCCAAGGCGGAAAACTGGGACGGCCTGCTGTCGAAAAAAGTCTCTGACACCGTCAAATACGAAGGTGACTACGTCGCAGTACCGGTGAACATCCACCGCGTCAACTGGCTGTGGATCAACCCAGAAGTGTTCAAGAAAGCCGGGATCGACAAGGCCCCGACCACCCTCGAAGAATTCTACGTCGCTGCCGACAAGCTCAAGGCGGCCGGCTTCATTGCCCTGGCCCACGGCGGCCAGCCTTGGCAGGACAGCACCGTGTTCGAAGACGTGGTGCTCTCGGTCATGGGCGCTGAAGGCTACAAGAAAGCCCTGGTCGACCTGGACCAGAAAACCCTCTCCGGCCCTGAGATGGTCAAGTCCTTCACCGTGCTGAAAAAACTCATCGGCTACATGGACCCCAACCGTGCGGGCCGTGACTGGAACATCGCTGCCGCCGACGTGATCAACGGCAAGGCTGGCATGCAGATGATGGGTGACTGGGCCAAGAGCGAGTGGACCGCGGCGAACAAAGTCGCCGGCAAGGATTACCAGTGCGTGCCGTTCCCAGGCACTGAAAACGCCTTCACCTACAACATCGACTCCCTGGCGGTGTTCAAGTTGAAAGCCGATCGCAAGGGTGACATCGCCGCGCAGCAGGACCTGGCCAAAGTCGCGCTGGGCAAGGACTTCCAGAAGGTCTTCAGCATCAACAAGGGCTCGATCCCGGTGCGCACCGACATGCTCAACGACATGAGCGCGCTGGGCTTCGACTCCTGCGCCCAGGCCGCGGCCAAGGACTTCCTGGCGGACGACAAGTCCGGTGGCCTGCAACCGAGCATGGCCCACAACATGGCCACTTCGCTGGCGGTGCAGGGGGCGATCTTCGACGTCGTCACCAACTTCATGAACGACAAGGACGCCGACCCGGCCAAGGCCAGCGCCCAGTTGGCCTCGGCGGTCAAAGCCGCGCAGTAATCCTGGACCCTGAGTAACCCTGTGGGAGCGGGCTTGCCCGCGATAGCTGACTGACATTCAACAGCAGTGTCGACTGTTGCATCGCTATCGCGGGCAAGCCCGCTCCCACAAGGGTTCTCCTCGACTCCGACTCTTACTCCTTTCACTTGGATAATCCCGATGAGCTCTGTGGCGGTTTTCAGCAAAGCCTCACCGTTCGATGCACTGCAGCGCTGGCTGCCCAAACTGGTTTTGGCGCCCAGCATGCTGATCGTTCTGGTCGGCTTCTACGGTTACATCATCTGGACATTCGTTCTGTCCTTCACCAATTCCAGCTTCATGCCGAGCTACAAGTGGGTCGGCCTGCAGCAGTACACCCGCCTGCTGGACAACGATCGCTGGTGGGTGGCGAGCAAGAACCTCGCGCTGTTCGGCGGCCTGTTCATCGGCATCAGCCTGGTGCTGGGGGTGTTCCTCGCGGTGCTGCTGGACCAGCGCATTCGCAAGGAAGGCTTCATCCGCACCATCTACCTGTACCCGATGGCGCTGTCGATGATCGTCACCGGTACCGCCTGGAAGTGGCTGCTAAACCCGGGCCTGGGCCTGGACAAGATGCTGCGTGACTGGGGCTGGGAAGGCTTTCGCCTGGACTGGCTGGTGGATCAGGATCGCGTGGTGTACTGCCTGGTGATCGCCGCCGTGTGGCAAGCCTCGGGTTTTGTCATGGCGATGTTCCTCGCCGGTCTGCGCGGGGTCGACCAGTCGATCATCCGCGCCGCTCAGGTCGATGGTGCAAGCCTGCCGACCATCTACCTGAAGATCGTCCTGCCGAGCCTGCGCCCGGTGTTTTTCAGCGCCTTCATGATCCTCGCGCACATCGCGATCAAGAGCTTCGACCTGGTCGCGGCCATGACCGCGGGCGGCCCGGGGTACTCCTCCGACCTGCCGGCGATGTTCATGTATTCCTTCACTTTCAGCCGTGGCCAGATGGGCATCGGTTCCGCCAGCGCAATGATGATGCTCGGCGCGATCCTGGCGATCCTGGTGCCGTACCTGTACTCCGAACTGCGGGGCAAACGCCATGAATAACTCGCTTGCCACCCCGCGCCTGAGCGTCAGCCGGATCGCCATCTACGCGACCCTGCTGCTGGCCGCTGCGGTGTACCTGATCCCGTTGGTGGTGATGTTGTTGACCAGCTTCAAGTCGCCGGAAGACATCCGTACCGGCAACCTGCTGAGCTGGCCGCAAGTGATCGACGGCATCGGCTGGCTCAAGGCCTGGGACAGCGTAGGAGGGTACTTCTGGAACTCGGTGAAAATCACCGTGCCGGCGGTACTGATCTCGACCTTTATTGGCGCGATGAACGGCTACGTGCTGTCGATGTGGCGCTTCCGTGGCTCGCAGCTGTTCTTCGGCCTGCTGCTGTTCGGCTGCTTCCTGCCGTTCCAGACCGTGCTGCTGCCAGCCTCGTTCACCATCGGCAAGCTCGGCCTGGCCAACACCACCACCGGGCTGGTGCTGGTGCACATCGTCTACGGGCTGGCGTTCACCACGCTGTTCTTCCGTAACTACTACGTGAGCATTCCCGATGCCCTGGTCAAGGCGGCACGCCTGGACGGCGCGGGCTTCTTCACGATTTTCTGGAAGATCCTGCTGCCGATGTCGATCCCGATCGTGATGGTCTGCCTGATCTGGCAGTTCACCCAGATCTGGAATGACTTCCTGTTTGGCGTGGTCTTCGCCAGTGGCGACGCGCAACCGATCACCGTGGCCTTGAACAACCTGGTCAACACCAGCACCGGGGCCAAGGAATACAACGTTGATATGGCGGCGGCGATGATCGCCGGGTTGCCGACACTGCTGGTCTACATATTCGCTGGCAAGTATTTCCTGCGTGGGCTGACGTCCGGCGCGGTCAAGGGGTAGAACATGGCAACTCTCGAATTACGCAACGTCAACAAGACCTATGGCGCCGGCTTGCCGGACACCTTGAAAAACATCGAGCTGAAGATCGACGACGGTGAGTTCCTGATCCTGGTCGGCCCGTCCGGGTGCGGCAAGTCGACCCTGATGAACTGCATCGCCGGCCTTGAGAACATCAGCGGCGGGGCGATCCTGGTGGACGACGCCGACATCAGCGGCATGAGCCCCAAGGACCGAGACATCGCCATGGTGTTCCAGTCCTACGCGCTGTACCCGACCATGAGCGTGCGCGACAACATCGCCTTCGGCCTGAAGATTCGCAAAATGCCGACCGCCGAAATCGATGAAGAAGTGGCGCGGGTGTCCAAGCTGCTGCAGATCGAACACCTGCTCGGGCGCAAGCCGGGCCAGCTTTCCGGTGGCCAGCAACAGCGCGTGGCGATGGGCCGGGCGTTGGCGCGGCGGCCGAAGATCTATCTGTTCGACGAACCGCTGTCCAACCTCGACGCCAAGCTGCGGGTCGAGATGCGTACCGAAATGAAGCTGATGCACCAGCGCCTGAAAACCACCACGGTCTACGTCACCCACGACCAGATCGAAGCCATGACCCTGGGGGACAAGGTGGCGGTGATGAAGGACGGGATCATCCAGCAGTTCGGCACGCCGAAGCAGATCTACAACGACCCGGCCAACCTGTTCGTCGCGAGCTTCATTGGTTCGCCGCCGATGAACTTCATCCCCCTGCGCCTGCAGCGCAAGGACGGCCGCCTGCTGGCCCTGCTCGACAGTGGCCAGGCGCGCGTCGAGCTGCCATTGAGCATGCAGGACGCTGGCCTCGAGGATCGCGAAGTGATCCTCGGCATGCGTCCCGAGCAGATTGTGCTGGCGTCTGGCGAAACCAACGGTTTGCCGACGATCCGGGCCGAGGTCCAGGTCACCGAGCCGACCGGGCCGGACACGCTGGTGTTCGTCAACCTGAATCAAACCAAGGTCTGCTGCCGCCTGGCGCCGGATGTGGCTCCCGCCGTGGGCGAGACCCTGACCCTGCAATTCGATCCGGCCAAGGTGCTGCTGTTCGATGCCAAGACCGGTGAACGCCTGGGGACGGCGGGTCTGCCAAGGATTGAAGCTCACAGCGCCAACGTGACCCAATTCAAAGGCCGCTGAAACACAAGACTGTCGTGAACCATGGCGTGCACCGCCTGAACAAACGCGGTGCAGTCGAGACCATCGCAGGGGATGCCAGTTGATAAAAATAAACTGTAGGAGCGAGCCTGCTCGCGATGGACGTGAACGATGGCCTGCACCCGTCTGAATGAACGCGGTGCAGTTGAGACCATCGCGAGCGAGCTCCTACAGGGGATGCCAGTTAATAACAATAAAACGAGGAAGTAGGGATGAAGATCAAGAACAACGCTCAACTCATCTGCCAGCTGTCGGCGGTCGCAGCAATGTGCCTGGCAGCCAACGCGCATGCCGCTGACGCGTTCAGCGCTGACTCCAAGTGGATGACCGGCGATTGGGGCGGCGAGCGTACCCGGCTGATCGAGCAAGGCATCGACATCAAGGCCGACTACGTGGGTGAAGTCGGTGGCAACCTCAACGGTGGCTACAACGACGACAAGACCGCGCGCTATGCCGACCAGTTTGGCCTCGGCGTGGCGCTGGACCTGCAGAAACTCTGGGGCTGGGACAACACCCAGGCCAAGATCCAGCTGACCAACCGCAACGGCGAAAACATCTCCAACGACCGTATCGGCGACCCGCGCGCGGGCACCTTGAGTTCCTCCCAGGAAGTCTACGGTCGCGGCCATATGGTGCGTCTGACCCAGTTGTGGATCCAGCATCAGTTCCTCGACAACAAGCTCGACGTCAAGGCCGGTTACTTCGGCGAGGGCGAGGACTTCAATACCTTCCCGTGCGAGTTCCAGAACCTGGCGTTCTGTGGTTCCCAGGTGGGTAACTGGGCCACCAACATCTGGTACAACTGGCCGGTCAGCCAGGCGGCGATCCGCGTGAAGTACAACATCACGCCAGAGTTCTTCGCGCAGATCGGTGCCTACAACCAGAACCCGTCGCAACTGGAGCACGGCAACGGCTTCAAGCTCAGCGGCAGCGGCACCCAGGGCACCGTGTTGCCGGTCGAATTGGTCTGGTCGCCGAAGGTCAACAACCTGCCGGGTGAATACCGTGTGGGCTACTACAAGAGCACGGCCGCAGCCAATGACGTGCGCGAGGACGACAACGGCCAGGATGCCGCAACCAGCGGTGACAGCTACCGCGAGCACAGCAGCAAGCACGGTTACTGGTTCGTCGCCCAGCAGCAACTGACCAGCCACAACGGCGACGCTTCCCGCGGCTTGAACATCGCGGCCAACGCGACCTTCCACGACAAGGACACCAACGTCGTCGACAACTATCAGTCGCTGATGTTCGTGTACAAGGGCCCGTTCGATGCACGGCCAAAAGATGACGTCGGCATCGGCTTCGCCCGTATCCACGTCAACGAAGACGTGAAGAAAAACGCCGAGCTGGTCAACGCGGCCAATGGCGTCAGCGACTATGCCGATCCGCTGTTCTCGCCATTGCGGACCACCGAGTACAACTACGAGATCAACTACGGCTTCCACGTCACCAACTGGCTGACGGTGCGTCCTAACCTGCAATACGTCACCCACCCGGGCGGTGTCGATGAAGTCGACAACGCGCTGGTGGCCGGCCTGAAAATTCAGTCGGTGTTCTAACGCGGTTGCGATAAGCTCTTCTCCATGTGCGCATTTTTGCGGACAGCCCAGGCTGTCCGCTTTTTTTTGGGGTCGCGCGCCCTCTGGTTACCGCTGATTTTCAGGACCGTGGCACATGCAAGAGCATCCGCTACAACGTTTCTTCAAATCCTTGCGCGAACGTCCGGTGTTTGCGTGGGAGCGCTATCAGAAGCGCGATGTGTTGGTGATCGATCATCCGCTGTGCCAGGCGGTGTTCAGTCGCCAGGGCGCGCAGTTGCTGCATTTCCAGCCCTCGGGGCACAAGCCCTGGTTGTGGTGTGCGGCGAAGTGGCCACAGGTCGGCGCCATCCGTGGCGGCGTGCCGGTGTGCTGGCCGTGGTATGGCCGCCACCCGAGCGAAAACGCCTGGCCGTCCCATGGTTGGGCGCGGCTGATCGACTGGAAGCTGATCGACAGCAGCAGCGATGCCGACGGCGTACGCCTGCACTGGCAGTTGCAGCTGTGTGACTGGCAAGTGGACCTGCACGCGCACCTGGGCGAGCGCATGGAATTGCGCCTGAGCACTGAGCACCAGGACAGCCTGCCGTGCCAGTTGAGCCATGCTTTGCACGCTTACTGGCGTATTGGTGACGTCGGTGAGGTAGCGCTGTCTGGGCTCGATGGCGCCCAGGGTTATGACCAGCTCAAGCGGGAAAATTGCCAGCAGCAGGGCGAGTTGCGGGTCGAGGGCGGCTGTCAGCGGGTGTTCCAGCACGAGGGGGAACTGCAGCTCAAGGACCACGCCTGGCAGCGCCAGTTGTGCATCGACACCGGTGCCAGCGCTGATACGGTGGTCTGGCATCCCGGCTCACGGCCGCTGCTGGGGGTGAGTTGGAACGAGATTTCCGAGTTTGTCTGTGTCGAAGCCGCCAGTGGCGGCACCGACAGCTTGTGCCTGGCGCCGGGGGAGCGGGCGCATTTGAGCCTGCAGGCGTGGGCGGCGGCTTAGTTTAAGAAATTGCGGTGTCTGGACTGGCCCCTTCGCGGGCAAGCCCGCTCGCACAGTGTCCACGTCGAGCACAAAACTTGCGGCTGCCATTGAACCTGTGGGAGCGGGCTTGCCCGCGAAGAGGCCAGATCATTCAACACAGAAGTATCTGGTCTCAGTTGAACTCGTCACCTACCGGATAGCGACTGGCGTTCAAGCTTTCTTTGATCTTGCGCAAATGTGGCTGGAAGTCGACGCCGCGGCGCAGGGTCATGCCGGTGGCGAGGACGTCGAGCACGGTCAGTTGAATGATCCGCGAGGTCATCGGCATGTAGATGTCGGTGTCTTCCGGCAATGGGATGTTCAGGCTCAGGGTGCTGGCCTTGGCCAGTGGCGAGCCCTCGGCGGTCAGACCGAGGACCGAAGCGCCATTTTCCCGAGCGATGCGCGCCACTTCCACCAGTTCACGGGTGCGTCCGGTGTAGGAAATGATCACGAACAACTCGCCGGTGTGGGCCACTGAGGCAATCATCCGCTGCATCAGTACGTCGGCGTGGGCGGTGACCGCCAGGTTGAAGCGGAAGAACTTGTGCTGGGCGTCCAGGGCCACAGGGGCGGAAGCACCGAGGCCGAAGAAGTGGATCTGCCGGGCCTGGATCAACAGGTCGACGGCGCGGCTGATCAGGTTCGGGTCCAGTGCCTGGCAGGCGCTGTCGAGGGAGGCGATGGCGCTGCCGAAGATTTTCTGGGTGTAGGCTTCGGGATTGTCATCGGCCTCCACCGCGCGGCTGACGTAGGCCGCTCCGCTGGCCAGGCTCTGCGCCAGTTGCAGCTTGAGCTCCGGGTAGCCGCTGACCCCGAATGAACGGCAGAAACGGTTGACCGTCGGCTCACTGACCGAGGCGGCCTGGGCGAGGGCGGCGATGCTGAAGCGGGTGGCCTGCTGTGGGTTGAGCAGGATCACTTCGGCGACCTTGCGCTCGGCCTTGTTCAGGTCGGCAAGGCGATTCTGGATCTGTTCCAGTAAGTTCCGCACGCGGTCCATATGAAATTCCTTGGTTCAGCTCTGCAAAGAGGGGGCTTGGCTATGCCAATTGAGACTTTGATCGGGCCCATAACGGTGGCCTATCCTACTGATGGCCCCGACTGACCACCACTCGGAATCTGTATTTTGGAAAAATGTTGTGGTTATTACTACATTTTTCCTTGAGCGATGCCTTGAAAAAAGGTATTTGTAGCTTAACTTGATAAAAGAACAAACATCATGCCTTCGATTACGGTTGAACCGTGCACCTTTGCCTTGTTCGGCGCCCTCGGCGATCTGGCCCTGCGCAAGCTGTTTCCTGCCTTGTATCAACTTGATGGCGCGGGCCTGCTGCATGAGGACACGCGCATTATCGCACTGGCCCGTGAAGCGGGCACGGAGCAGGAGCACCTGGCTTTCATCGCCCGGGAACTGCGGCGCTATGTAGAGGCCAAGGAGCTTGACGAAGCCGTGGTCGAGCGCTTCCTGGCACGCCTGACGTACCTGCACGTCGACTTCCTCAAGGCGGACGACTATGTCGCCCTGGCCGAACTGGCGGGCACCGCGCAGCGGATGATTGCCTACTTCGCTACCCCGGCAGCGGTGTACGGCGCTATCTGCGAGAGCCTGGCGCAAGTGGGCCTGACGGAAAACACCCGGGTGGTGCTGGAAAAGCCCATCGGTTCGGACCTGGAGTCCTCGCGCAAGGTCAACGATGCCGTAGCGCGGTACTTCCCGGAAAACCGTACCTATCGCATTGACCACTACCTGGGCAAAGAGACGGTACAGAACCTGATCGCCCTGCGTTTCGCCAACAGCCTGTTCGAAACCCAGTGGAACCAGAACTACATTTCCCACGTGGAAATCACGGTCGCCGAGAAAGTCGGGATCGAAGGTCGCTGGGGCTACTTCGACAAGGCCGGCCAACTGCGCGACATGATCCAGAATCATCTGTTGCAGCTGCTCTGCCTGATCGCCATGGACCCGCCGGCCGACCTGTCCGCCGACAGCATCCGTGACGAGAAGGTCAAGGTGCTCAAGGCGCTGGCGCCGATCAGCCCGGAAGGCCTGACTACCCAGGTGGTGCGCGGCCAGTACATCGCGGGCTACAGCGCGGGCAAGCCGGTGCCGGGTTACCTGGAAGAAGAGAACTCCAACACCCAGAGCGATACCGAAACCTTCGTTGCGCTGCGGGCCGATATTCGTAACTGGCGTTGGGCCGGCGTGCCGTTCTACCTGCGTACCGGCAAGCGTATGCCGGACAAGCTGTCGCAGATCGTCATTCACTTCAAGGAACCGTCGCACTACATCTTCGCCCCCGAGCAGCGCTTGCAGATCAGCAACAAGCTGATCATCCGCCTGCAGCCGGACGAAGGTATTTCCTTGCGCGTGATGACCAAGGAACAAGGTCTGGACAAGGGCATGCAGCTACGCAGCGGACCGCTGCAGCTGAATTTTTCCGATACCTATCGCAGTGCGCGGATTCCCGATGCCTACGAGCGGTTGTTGCTGGAAGTGATGCGCGGCAATCAGAACCTGTTTGTCCGTAAAGATGAAATCGAAGCCGCGTGGAAGTGGTGCGACCAGTTGATCGCCGGATGGAAAAAATCCGGAGATGCCCCCAAGCCGTACGCGGCGGGGTCCTGGGGGCCGATGAGCTCCATTGCACTGATCACGCGGGACGGGAGGTCGTGGTATGGCGATATCTGAATTAAAACTGCCCGAGGGCGTCAGCGCCCATGCATTCAAAAGCCCGGTGCTGCTGGCCGAGAGCCTGGCGCTGGCAGTGGCCCGGCAACTGGGCGACGCCATCGAAGCCCGGGGCACGGCGACCCTGGTGGTCTCCGGTGGGCGCAGTCCGGTGGCGTTTTTCCAGCATCTGGCCAAGCAGAAACTCGACTGGGCGAACGTCGTGGTCAGCCTGGCTGACGAACGCTGGGTGCCGGTCGAACACGCCGACAGCAATGCCGGCCTGCTCAAGCGTTATCTGCTGCAGGGGCCGGCCGCCAAGGCGCAGTTCCTCAGCCTGTACAGCGCCAGCGCGAACCTTGAGCAAGCCGCCGAACAGGCCGACCGCCTGCTCGCCGAGCTGCCGAAGATTGATGTACTGGTGCTGGGCATGGGTGACGACGGGCATACCGCTTCGTTGTTCCCCAACAGTCCGCATCTGGCCGAGGCCCTGCAGGTCGACGGCACGCGCCGGTGCTGGCCGATGCTGGCGCCGACCGTACCTCATCAGCGCCTGACCATGAGTCGTGCGTTGCTGGCGTCGGCGCAGGTCACGGTTCTTTCGATTTCCGGTCAGTCCAAGCTGGCCACCCTGAGTGATGCACTGGCCGGTGACGATGTCGCCGCAATGCCGATTCGTGCCTTTCTGCAACCTACGTTAGAGATTTACTGGTGCCCATGAGCCAAGGATCAGCCGCTATGAAAAACCCATCCCCGACCGTTTCCATGGCGGACAAAGTTGCCCTGATCGACAGCCTCTGCGCCAAGGCGCGGATCCTGCCGGTGATTACCATTGCCCGCGAGCAGGATGTCCTGCCTCTGGCTGACGCCCTGGCGGCCGGTGGTCTGACCGCCCTGGAAGTGACCTTGCGCTCGCAGTTCGGCCTCAAGGCGATCCAGATCCTGCGTGAGCAGCGTCCGGAGCTGGTCACCGGTGCCGGCACGGTGCTGGATCGCACCACGCTGGCTGCCGCTGAAGCTGCGGGTTCGCAGTTTATCGTCACTCCGGGGATTACCCGTGAGCTGCTGGAAGCCAGCGTAGCCAGCTCGATCCCGTTGTTGCCGGGGATCAGCAATGCCTCGGGGATCATGGAGGGTTATGCCTTGGGTTATCGGCGCTTCAAGTTGTTCCCGGCCGAGGTCAGCGGCGGTGTCGCGGCTATCAAGGCCCTGGGCGGTCCGTTCGGTGAAGTGAAGTTCTGCCCGACGGGTGGGGTGGGTCCGGGGAACATCAAGAGCTACATGGCGTTGAAGAACGTGATGTGTGTGGGCGGGAGCTGGATGCTGGATCCGGAGTGGATCAAGAACGGTGACTGGGCGCGTATTCAAGAGTGTACGGCTGAGGCGCTGGCTCTGTTGGATTGATGGTTTTTGCAGGATCGTTGTAGTTGTTCTGTGTTTTACGGCTATTTGGCGCACTTGGTCGGTGCGCCTTTTTTTTTGTTCTCGTTGGCGTCTCAGCTCAATTCGATCAACGCCTGTGTCAGCAGCCGCATGTCCCGTGCGGTGCTGGTCAGGCCCGGGGTGATGCGGATGCACGGGCCGCAGGCCGAGCCGCTGCGGGCCACAGTGAATAGGTTGTAGTCCTTGAGCAGGCGCTCGACCATCGGTTGCTGATCCGCCTGGTGGGTAAACCGTACGGAGCTGATCGCGCAGTACAGGCGCGGGTCATCCGGGGTCATGACTTCAATCCCCGGTACCTTGCGCACGGCGCTGACCCACAGGTTGCGCAGGTAGTTGAGGCGCGCGCCTTTGGCTGCGGCGCCGCCCATGGCTCGATGCTCTTCGAACACCAGGGGCAGGGTCAGCAGGGCTGGAATGTTCGGGGTGCTGTAGGGCGTGCGGCAGCGGATGTCGCTCGTGGGGAAATGGAACTCGCCCATGTCCGGATCAATCGCGGCCAGGCGCTGCGGCGCGATGTAGATGAACCCCAGGGTCAACGGGCCGCCGATCCATTTGTGCAGGTTGTAGCCGGCAAACTCGATGCCCAGTTCATCCAGGTCGAACTCGATCTGGCCGAGAGCGTGGGCGCCGTCGAGGATTACGTCGATCCCGTGTTCTCGGGCAGCGCTGGCAATGGCCTGGACCGGCAGCACCAGGCCGGTGCGGTGGGTGACGTGAGTCAGGGCCATTAGCTTGAGACGCGGATATTGCTCGAATGCCGCGCGATAGCTCGCCAGCAGGGTCTCGAAACTCGCCGGGTGGGCATGCTGGATTTCAATCACTTCCACGCCACGATGGCGGGCCAGCCAGCGCATCGCACTTTTTACCGTGTCGTATTCCAGGTCGCAGAGCAGTACCTGGTCGCCCGGTTGCAGGCCGTTGTAATTGCGAATCAGCGCTTGCAACCCATCGGACGCGCAGCGGGTGAAGGCGACCGCCTCGGCGGGTACCCGCAGCAAGTCGGCCAGGTGCTCGCGCACGGTCACGCTCTCGAACTGTTCGAAGCGCTGGCGCACATGCACCGAGTTACTGCGGTTGATCAGTTCGATATTGCGCTGGTACTCGTCGATCACCGTACGCGACATACGGCCGAAATAGCCGTTTTCCAAGTTGATCGGACCTGGCTGGACATCGTAGCGATCAGCGAAGGTTTGCCAGAAAGCTTCATCACGGGCGCGTAGCGTGTTATCGGGCATGGGGCGACTCGGTGCGGGTTCAGTGGCTCAGTGACGAGGTTTGGGTTTGCCGTGTTTGGCCCGCAATGGGTCCAGCAGATCGGACAACCCGTTGTGGTCGATTTCCTGCATCAATGCCAGCAGGCCGCCCAGTTCACCGTGGGGGAAACCCTCGCGGGCGAACCAGTTGAGGTAGGGGCCAGGCAGGTCGGCGATGATGCGTCCCTTGTATTTGCCAAAGGGCATTTCGCGGGTGATCAGTAATTCGAGCTTTTCAGGGTTCATCGGTCAGCGGTCCTGGTTCAGACACTTTGGAAAATACAGGCATTCTGCATGCAGGCCAATTGACAGATCATGCAAATAGCGTGGATACAGATTCCATCTAAAATTCTAACTCATTGAAAAATAACGGAAATTTATCAATTCAAAAGCTGGCACACGAGCTGCAACTCCTTATGCAACTCTCTCAACCCGCAAGGAATTGAAAAATGACCGACATTAATAAAGAAGCGATTTCAGTCCTCAACGACTTGATCGAGACCAGCAAGGACGGCCAGGAAGGGTTCAAGACCTGCGCCGAAGACATCAAGCATCCTGAACTCAAGGCGCTGTTTGTCAAACGTTCTACCGACTGCGCCACCGCCGCCGCGGAACTGCAGAGCACCGTGCGTTCGATGGGTGGCGATCCGGAAACCTCCACCAGCGTCAGCGGTGACCTGCACCGTCGCTGGGTCGACCTCAAGTCGCTGGTGACCGGCAAGGACGAAGAGGCGGTACTTAACGAAGCCGAGCGCGGCGAAGATCATGCCCTGAAGGCTTACAAAGAAGCGCTGGAGAAAATCAACAAACACAACCTGGTGAACATTCGTGACCTGGTTGAACGTCAGTACCACGGCGTGCAACGCAATCACGATCAGGTCAAAGCCCTGCGCAACCAGGCGCGTGCTCGCTCGTAAGCGTGTAGCTGTGTAAAAACGCCGCTCGTCCAGCCATGGACGGCGGCGTTTTTTTTGGCCCAGCCACTGCAATCAAGTTGGATTAAATCCGGTCCACAGCCAGACGACTTTTTCACCTTCAATCCGTGGCATCGCAGTGGCGTAGTCGAGCCAGTGTCATGGGCAGTCGGACGGGGCTGTCATGGATGTAAGGTTGTTTTAAGAAGTGGCGATGTACAGGTAGGCGCGGGCTAGCGGTTGGCCTGGATTAATCTCATGGACATAAAAAATCCGCAGGCCTTATCGGGCTGCGGATTTCTCTTGGCATCGCGGATCCGTCAACGCGGACCGCATTGCCCTCAGGCAGACACCTTTGTGGGTGTCAGGGCCTGGTGCGAGGGCGAATCAGCCGATGCTGATTGCGGGCAGGGTTGGCAGGGTCACGGTCTGCTGCTTGCGCGGGGCGAGGATCTCGGCTTCGCCATCGACCACCAGTTCATCACGCTGGTTGAACACTCGAGTGGCGATGCGTACGCGGAACTTTGGCAGTTTTTCGAGGATTTCCAGGCGCACGGTCAGGGTGTCGCCGATCTTCACCGGCTTCTGGAAAGTCATTTGTTGACCGAGGTAGATGGTGCCCGGCCCAGGTAGTTCGCAGGCGACTGCGGCGCTGATCAGCGCACCGCTGAACATGCCGTGGGCGATACGTTCCTTGAACATGCTGGCGGCCGCGAATTCAGGGTCCAGGTGCACCGGGTTGTGGTCGCCGGACATCGCCGCGAACAGCTGGATATCGCGCTCTTCCACGGTCTTGCTGTAGCTGGCGGTCTGGCCGACTTCGAGGGCTTCGTACGGCGTGTTGGTAACCTGGGTCATGTGTCTTGGATCCTGTGACGAGTTAAGTGAAAAAAACCGAAGGTCATTCGGTCCTGGCAGGACGGCGATGGCTCAAGGCCCCGGCCAGCCAGGTGAGCAGGTCCGCAGTCACTTCATCGCGGTTGCTCTCATTGAACAGTTCGTGCCGGGCCTGGGGGTAGATCTTCAGTTCCAGTCCCTGGCTGCCGGCGCGGCGTAGCGCCTCGGCCAAAGAGGTGAGACGCTTGCCCTCACTCACCGGATCACATTCACCGCCGATCACCAGTAACGGCAGGCCCGGATCGATCTGGGCGAGATTGGACGCTTTGCTGATCTGCTGCAAGCCGCCCAGCATGTCGATCCACAGCTGATTGCTGCAGCGAAAGCCGCAGAGCGGGTCGCGGACGTACTTGTCGACTTCGTCGGGATCGCGGCTGAGCCAGTCGAACGCGGTGCGATTGGGCTTGAACGCCTTGTTGAATGAACCGAACGACAACCACTCCAGCAACGCACTGCGCCCGGTAGGGCCCTGGCGCCAGTGTTCGAAACGGGCGATCAGGCGCGCTGCGCGGTACAGCGCCACCGGCTGGAAATTCGAACCGCTGAGGACCGCGCCATGCAGGCTGGCGCTGTGGTGCAGCAGGTACGCCTGGGCGATGTAGCTGCCCATGCTGTGGCCCAGCAGCACGATGGGCACGCCTGGATGCTGTTGGCCGATGTGCTGGTTGAGGCTGGCCAGGTCACCCACCACTTTGCACCAGCCGTCGGCGTCGGCGTAGTGCCCCATGACCCCGTTGGTGGCGGTCTGGCCGTGTCCGCGCTGGTCCAGGGCATACACGCCGTACCCCTGGTTACACAATTGTTCGGCCAGGCGTGCGTAGCGTGCGCTATGTTCCGCCATTCCATGGGACACCAGGATCACGGCCTTGAGCGTACCCTCCGGCAACCATTGGTTGACGAACAGTTGGCTGTGGTCGTTCGCGGTCAACCAGAACGTATCGTGGATCATGGCGATTCCTTTGCGCGGGGTCGCAGCATTGTATAGCGCAACAACCCGGGGACGGGTAATGCGCAAAGCCCGCGGCAGCAAGATTCACGCGATCAATGACGCCGGTGCTGATATTTGCCTGATTCACCATAACTGCTAGTGTCCCAGAAGCTCCGCTCAGGCGGCCCGGATTGGCTCAGGTATAGAGGACAATAATAATGCAAGCTGATTTCTGGAATGATAAACGCCCGGCCGGCGTACCCATCGATATCGACCTGGGTGCCTACAAGTCGGTGATCGAGGTGTTCGAACGTTCCTGCAAGAAATTCGCTGATCGTCCCGCGTTCAGCAACATGGGCGTGACCCTGACCTACGCTGACCTCGAACGCTACAGCGCAGCGTTCGCCGGCTTCCTGCAAAGCCAGACTGACCTGGTGCCCGGCGATCGCATCGCGGTGCAGATGCCCAACGTCCTGCATTACCCGATTGCCGTGTTTGGTGCCATGCGCGCCGGCCTGATCGTGGTCAACACCAACCCGCTGTACACCGCGCGCGAGATGCGCCACCAGTTCAAGGACTCCGGTGCCCGGGCGTTGGTGTACCTGAACATGTTCGGGCAGAAAGTCCAGGAGGTGCTGCCCGACACCGAGATCCAGTACCTGATCGAAGCGAAGATGGGTGACCTGATGCCTACCGCCAAGGGCTGGCTGGTCAATACCCTGGTGGACAAGGTCAAGAAGATGGTCCCGGCTTACAATCTGCCCCAGGCGATCTCCTTCAAAAGTGCCTTGCGCATGGGCCGTGGGCAGAGCATCAAGCCGCTTCAGATCGGTCTCGATGACGTCGCCGTGCTGCAATACACCGGCGGCACCACGGGCCTGGCCAAGGGCGCGATGCTGACCCACGGCAACCTGGTCGCCAACATGCAGCAGGCCCGTGCCTGCCTGGGCCAGTTCGGTCGTGACGGACAACCGCTGTTGCGCGAAGGCCAGGAAGTGATGATCGCGCCGCTGCCGCTGTACCACATCTATGCCTTCACGGCGAACTGCATGTGCATGATGGT
The DNA here is from genome assembly GCF_044743405.1 of Pseudomonas sp. NPDC087626. NCBI lineage: Bacteria > Pseudomonadati > Pseudomonadota > Gammaproteobacteria > Pseudomonadales > Pseudomonadaceae > Pseudomonas > Pseudomonas sp. NPDC087626. The sequence goes on along the minus strand of NZ_JBIUWJ010000022.1, from coordinate 54,323 downwards.
GACTGGCAACCATAACGTGCTGATCACCAACCCTCGGGACATCGCCGGCTTTATCAAGGAACTGAAGAACTGGCGCTTCTCGGCCTTGCTTGGGCTCAACACCTTGTTCGTCGCGTTGATGGATCACCCGGACTTCAAGACCCTGGATTTCTCCAGCCTGAAGCTGACCAACTCCGGCGGCACGGCACTGGTCAAGGCCACCGCCGAGCGCTGGGAAAAGCTCACCGGTTGCCGGATTACTGAAGGCTACGGCCTGACCGAGACGTCGCCGGTGGCCTGCACCAACCCCTATGGCGACCTGTCGCGCATCGGCACCGTGGGCATGCCGGTACCGGGCACCACGCTGAAGGTGATCAACGACGATGGTGTCGAGCAAGCCATGGGCGAGCGCGGCGAGTTGTGCATCAAGGGCCCGCAGATCATGAAGGGCTACTGGCAGAAACCCGAGGCCACCGCGGAGGTGCTGGATGCCGAGGGTTGGTTCAAGTCGGGTGACATTGCGGTGATCGATCCGGATGGTTTTGTGCGCATCGTCGATCGCAAGAAAGACATGATCATCGTCTCGGGTTTCAACGTGTACCCCAACGAGATCGAAGACGTGGTCATGGCCCACCCCAACGTTGCCAATTGCGCGGTAATCGGTGTGCCGGACGAGCGTTCCGGGGAAGCGGTGAAGCTGTTCGTGGTGGCGCGTGAAGCCGGGGTCAGCCTGGAAGAGCTCAAGGCCTACTGCAAAGAGAACTTCACCGCCTACAAGGTGCCCAAGCACATCGTGCTGCGAGATTCGTTGCCGATGACCCCCGTGGGCAAGATCCTGCGGCGGGAGTTGCGCGATATCGCGTAATGAATTGTTAGCGATGCAGCAGCAAGAAGGGGCGCTCGAGTTGGAGCGCCCCTTTTTTTGTCCCAGTAAAAGCGCGCGGAGCCCTGTAGAACGGGGCTTTCACGGCATATAGAATTTTTACTCTAAAAATGACCATTGATTGGTCTTGAGTCATTATCGTGACCGTAGAGCCTTCGTTTGGCTCTAGTAGGCCCTTGGCAAAGCTGCTACTCTCGGCGCGCTTTGTGACTTCTCGGCCTTGAGTAAAAGCCAGATTCACCAAAAAACACACACCAATAATAATCGCATCAAATGCGGTGAAGAATTCGCGTTGCTGAGGAGTGGGCTTCCATGATCGAAGACTTTTGGAAGGATAAGTACCCAGCTGGGATTGCTGCCGACATCAATCCAGACGAGTATCCGAATATTCAGGCAGTGTTGAAGCAATCCTGCCAACGCTTCGCCAACAAACCGGCTTTTAGCAACCTCGGCAAGACACTCACCTACGGTGAGCTGTACGAACTGTCCGGGGCATTTGCCGCTTATCTGCAACAGCATACCGATTTGCAGCCCGGTGATCGAATCGCCGTACAGTTGCCTAACCTGTTGCAATACCCGATCGCCGTGTTTGGTGCCATCCGCGCCGGCTTGATCGTGGTCAACACCAACCCGCTGTACACCGCGCGGGAAATGGAACACCAGTTCAACGATTCCGGGGCCAAGGCCCTGGTCTGCCTGGCGAACATGGCGCACCTGGCCGAGGCCGTGGTACCCAAGACCGGCGTCAAGCATGTGATCGTCACCGAAGTGGCGGACCTGCTGCCGCCACTCAAGCGCCTGTTGATCAACAGCGTGATCAAGTACGTGAAGAAGATGGTGCCGGCGTTCAACCTGCCCAAGGCCATCAAGTTCAATGACGTGCTGAGCAAAGGCCAGGGGCAACCCGTGACCGAGGCCAACCCGGCCAGCAGCGACGTCGCCGTACTGCAATACACCGGCGGCACCACCGGCGTGGCCAAGGGCGCAATGCTGACCCACCGCAACCTGGTGGCGAACATGTTGCAGTGCAAGGCGTTGATGGGCTCGAACCTGCACGAAGGCTGCGAGATCCTGATTACCCCGCTGCCGCTGTACCACATCTATGCCTTCACCTTTCATTGCATGGCAATGATGCTGATCGGCAACCACAACATCCTGATCAGCAACCCGCGCGACCTGCCGGCGATGGTCAAGGAACTGTCGAAGTGGAAGTTCAGCGGGTTTGTCGGCTTGAACACTTTGTTTGTCGCGCTGTGCAACAACGAAGCCTTCCGCAAGCTGGACTTCTCGGCGCTCAAGGTCACCCTGTCCGGTGGCATGGCCTTGCAACTGGCCGCCGCCGAACGCTGGAAAGAAGTCACCGGCTGCCCGATCTGCGAAGGCTACGGCATGACCGAGACCAGCCCGGTGGCCACGGTCAACCCGATCCAGAACATCCAGATCGGTACCATCGGGATTCCGGTTCCTTCGACGTTGTGCAAGGTCATCAACGACGAGGGCGTCGAGCAGCCGCTGGGCGAAATCGGCGAGCTTTGCGTGAAGGGGCCGCAGGTGATGAAGGGCTACTGGCAGCGCCAGGACGCCACCGATGAAATGCTCGACAGCGAAGGCTGGTTGAAGACCGGTGATATCGCGCTGATCCAGCCGGATGGCTACATGCGCATTGTCGATCGCAAGAAAGACATGATTCTGGTCTCCGGTTTCAACGTCTATCCGAATGAACTGGAAGACGTGCTGGCGACTCTGCCAGGCGTCCTGCAGTGCGCAGCCATCGGCGTGCCGGACGACAAGTCGGGCGAGGCGATCAAGATTTTCATCGTTGCCAAACCTGGCGTGACCCTGACCAAGGAACAGGTGATGACGCACATGCGTGCCAACGTCACGGGTTACAAGGTGCCCAAGGCTGTCGAGTTCCGCGATGCGCTGCCGACCACCAACGTCGGCAAGATCCTGCGTCGCGAACTGCGGGACGAAGAGCTGAAGAAGCTCGGTTTGAAGAAGGTCAGCGCCTGACCCATAAAAAACCCCGCCGATGCGGGGTTTTTTGTGGGTGGAACGTTACTGCTGGAACTGCGCGAAATTCACATTGGTGCCGGCCGGACGCATGTCCTGCAGGTACGAGTCCTTGTCGGCACTCAGCTCCAGGCTCAGGGCAGCCTTGCGCTTGCCTTCGTTGCGCACTACCAGGCCTTCGAGTTTTTCCCGCAGGAACACGGTTGGCACTTTCAAGTGCAGCAACTGGTCGGTGTCCGGGGTGTGCATCAGCAGGTGAATCCACTCGTACTGACCCACGGCCAGGCGGGCCACCGGGATATCGAACCACCAGATGTTGCGGTTGCGGTTCAGTTCAGTGAAGTGGCAGTTGTTGACGCCAAGCACGGCACCACCCAGTTCCTGGTTTCTGCGGGCAATGGCCTGCTTTTTATCGAGTTTCATAACGTTCCTACGGGATTGGACGTTCAGCGCCAAGGCCTGAATACGTTGCGCATTCTCCCGGCAAAGCCCACAAACATAAAGCCCAACCTGCATCTGGCGATGAAATGACGCAGTGAAAATAAATGAAACTCCGCCTGACGCCCGCCGGTCAACCTCTACGTAACGACACTGACCTTTGAATGTTCACAGGAGCAAGACCATGAGCAGCACTGGCGATAAAGCGAAAGGTTTGGCCAACGAAGCGATCGGCAACATCAAGCAGGGTGTCGGTAAAGCCACCGATAATCCCAAGCTGCAGACCGAAGGCAAGATCCAGGAAAAGAAAGGTGAGGCCCAGCAAGCGCTCGGCGACGCCAAGGACGCAGTCAAGAAAACAGTCGACAAGGCCTGATAGCCGCAAGGCAGGGCAACGGCCATCCGCGGGTGGCCGTTTTTTTGTCGACTAAGGTTAAGCAACGCGTGGAAATTGTTTCAAGGTCGCCAAACAGGTTACCTTGTTGTAGAAAACGGCCCCTGAGTCGCCCCCGACTACAACCTGATTGCGGCGAAAGGAGACGCTATGATTTTCCCGGATTTGAAAGGCTTGCCCCTGCATCGCGTGATGATGCGCACGGTCACCGAGTTCGTCGACGACGAAATGTCGACCTATGCCTCGGCGCTGGCCTATCAGATGCTGTTCTCGCTGTTTCCTTTCATCCTGTTCCTGATCGCCCTGATCGGGTTCCTGCACTTGCCGGACTTCTTCTCCTGGCTGCGCCTGCAATCGGAATTGGTGTTGCCGCCCCAGGCCCTGGAACAAGTGAACCCGGTGATTGACCAGTTGCAGCAATCCAAAGGCGGGTTGCTCTCGGTGGGTATCGTCATCGCCCTGTGGACCGCCTCGGCCGGTGTGCGGCTGATGATGAGCGCGATGAATGCCGCCTACGACGTGGTCGAAGGACGGCCGATCTGGAAGCGCTTCCCGCTGTCGATTTTCTACACCGTCGGTATCGCCGGCATGCTGCTGGTGGCCGCGGCCTTGATGGTGCTTGGCCCGCAGGTGATGGAATGGATCGCATCGCAGATTGGCATGCAGGAATTCATCGTCACGGTCTGGACCATTCTGCGTTGGCCGGTGATCGTGATTCTGCTGATGATCGCGGTGGCCTTGATCTACTACGTGATGCCCGACGTAAAGCAGGAGTTCCGCTTCATCACCCCAGGTTCGGTGCTGGCGGTGGTGGTGTGGATCATCGCTTCCCTGGGCTTTGGTTTCTACGTGAAAACCTTCGCCAACTACAACGCCATGTATGGCAGTATCGGCGCGATCATCGTGCTGTTGCTGTACTTCTATATCTCCGCTGCAGTGCTGTTGCTGGGGGCAGAGATGAATGCGGTGATCGAACACATGTCGAGCGAAGGCAAGGACCCTGGCGAAAAGGTTCCGGGCGAGCACGACCACGCACATAAACACCACGTTTCGGGACTGGGACGGGACCACTCGCTCAAACCGACCACTGACGAAGCCTGACCATGATCCGTGAAATTCTCAAAATGGGCGATCCGCGCCTGCTGCGTATTGCCCCGCCGGTTCCGGCGCAGATGTTCGACAGCCCTGAGTTGTGGCAGTTGATCGACGACATGTTCCAGACCATGGAAAGCGTCGGCGGGGTCGGCCTGGCCGCGCCGCAGATTGGCGTCGACCTGCAACTGGTGATCTTCGGCTTTGAACACAGCGAGCGATACCCCGACGCGGAAGCCGTGCCGCAGACCATCCTGATCAACCCGCTGATCACCCCGCTGGAGCCCACCCTGGAGGAGGGCTTCGAAGGTTGCCTGTCAGTGCCCGGGTTACGGGGTGCGGTGCAGCGCTACCAGCACATTCGTTATGAGGGCGTCGATCCCAAGGGCGAGCCGATCGTGCGTATGGCCTCGGGGTTTCATGCCCGCGTGGTGCAACACGAATGTGATCACCTGATCGGCCGTCTGTACCCGTCGCGGATCAGCGACTTTGCCAAGTTCGGCTTTACCGAGGTGATGTTCCCCGAACTCGACCCAGCGGCGGACGACTGATCCCGATCAGCTACGCCCCATGGCAATCATCGGCTTGCTGCGGCTGTAGCGCAGCAGGCGCTCGGCCAACGCATAGGGCAGTTGCGGGCCGGCGCTGAAGCCGTTGCCCTGATAGAACTCACGCAGGTCCGGGTGGCACAACAGCCACACCGGCTGGGTGACCGTTGCCAGCGCCTCGGCCATCAATGCCGCTGCCACGCCCTGGCCGCGACAGGCCGGAGCAACCAGCAGGCCCGTCAGCCATAACCCTTCGGCCATGGGTCGCAGACACAGGCCGGCGACTATCTCATCACGTTTACCGACCCACAATTGTGCATCCCGTACCGCTTTCATCGATGACTGATGACGGCGGTAGAACTTGTTCATCAAGGGCCACAGCGCGTCATCTAGCTGTGTGTACTGGGTGTGGGGCATGAAAGAGGCCATCGGTGCGCAAAGCCGTGGATTATAAAAGAACGGGCGCTCTGCGATAGGTGTATACCTGAACTCACATCCTGTATGAGTGGAGTAAGTATCATGGCCAAAGGCATGGATTCAAAAAAAGCCGCGAAGAAAAAACCGGCAAAAAGCGCCGATGAAAAACGCGCAGACAAGAAAGCCAAGAAGGTCGGTATATTCGGCCACTAGTCAGACCCGTCTCGACGGAGCCCGGCAAGCGGGCTCCGTATTCAGCTCCAAGCCAACAACCCCTCGCTGCCAGATTTTCCTGCGCTGATGTACTGACGTCGGGCGGGTGCTGAACCGATTTTGTCCTCGATGGTGGCTTATTAGTGGCCTTGCATCCATGCCGAGCCTGTCTATGCTCAGCACTGATCTTCCTGATCAGGATGTCCGGGCCAGAACGCTGTCCCCACGGACTCTCCGATTACCCATCATTTATCACCTTATCTGTCCTTGCGCTGGAGGAAGGCGTGTACCTGTTCCATGGAACGTTGTGGTGGATCCGTTGAAAGACCGAAGTACTTTCATCAATCAAAAGACCGCGCTTAGGGTGATATGACCATGTTTAACCTACATCACAAGTCTGACCTGCTCGAAATCCAACGCTTCAGTTGTGCTTTGAGCGAGGCCAACGCCAAGCTGGCGGCGGTCAGTCGCTCGATGGCGATGATCGAGTTCGACCCTGCCGGGGTGATCCTCGATGCCAATGAAAACTTCTGCAAGGCAATGGGTTACTCCCTCGAAGAAATACGCGGCAAGCACCATCGGATCTTTTGCGAGGGCGATTACGCCAAGAGCGAGGAATACCAACGCTTCTGGCGTGAACTGGAGCGTGGCGAACCCAACAGCGGGACGTTCCAGCGCCTGGACAGGCAAGGGCGGGAGGTTTGGCTCGAAGCCAGCTACATGCCGGTGATCGGTGCCGACCGGCAGGTGCACAGCGTGATCAAGGTGGCCACGGACATCACCGCCCGAATCATCAAGGAGCATGAGAACCAGGCACTGGTGAATGCCTTGGGCCGGGCGATGGCGGTGATCGAGTTCTCCCCCGACGGCAAAGTCATCAGTGCTAACGATAACTTCCTGCAGACCATGCATTACTCCGCGGGCGAAGTGATGGGCCAGCACCACAGCCTGTTCTGTCACCGTGCGGAAAGCGAGTCGTCGGCCTACAAGGCATTCTGGGCCTCGCTCAACCGTGGCGAATATCACTCACACCGCTTCGAGCGGGTCGACAAGTTCGGGCGCATCGTGTTTCTGGAAGCCTCCTACAACCCGATCTTCGACGCCAAGGGCCGGCTGTACAAGGTGGTCAAGTTTGCCAGCGACATCACCCAGCAGGTGACCACCCTGCAATCTGCCGCCGAAGCCGCGCATTCGACCTCGGTGCAAAACGACGCCTGTGCCCAGAAGGGCTCGCAGGTGGTGCAGCAGACGGTACAGATCATCGAGCAGATCTCCCAGGATCTGAACGAGGCTGCGCTGAGCATCGATGCGGTCAGCAAGCAGTCAGACATCATCGGCACCATCGTGCAGACCATTCGCGGCATCGCCGACCAGACCAATCTGCTAGCCCTCAACGCCGCTATCGAAGCCGCGCGGGCCGGCGAGCATGGACGCGGATTTGCCGTGGTGGCCGACGAAGTGCGCAGCCTGGCGGCGCGCACCAGCAAGGCGACCCTGGAAATTGTCGACGTGGTGCGCAAGAACCACGACCTCTCGTTGAGTGCGGTGTCGAGCATGCAATCGAGCTTGAGCCGTACCGGGTTGGGGGTGGAGTTGGCCAACGAGGCCGGCGAGGTAATCCTGGAGATCCAGCAGGGGTCACGGCATGTGGTGGATGCCATCAGCCAGTTCAATGAGACCCTGCAGTTGCACTGACGGGTGAGGGGGGCGAAGGCTGCGCAAGTGTTCGCCAGCCTTGTCCGCACCTCTGGCTTCAGGCTGGGTCGGGCAGTGCCGAGGTTGGCAAACCAAAGGTGCGGTCGAATAGCCAGTTGAAGGCAAAGGTGTAGCAGGGGATGAAGATGATCAGCGCCAGGTCCAGCAGGAAGGCCTGCACCAGGCTGATGTGCATCCACCAGGCAATCAACGGGATCAGGAATACGATCAACGTCAGTTGAAAACCGATGGCGTGGGCGATCCGCCGTTTGACGGTGCGGGTACGTGATGCCTGGCGGCTTTCCCAGCGCTCGAACAGCGAGGTGTAGATGAAATTCCAGCTCACCGCGATGCTGGTGATGATCACCGCCAGCGGCCCGGTGCTGCCTGGCGAAGTGCCGGACAGCAAGGCCAGGCCGAGGGCGGAGAAGGTCATGCCGATCACCTCGTAGAGTGAAACGTAGACCAGTTTGCGTTTGACGCCTTGCATGGGGTTGCCTCTTTTTCAGTGCTTGATGGCCAGTGGGGCTGGCGCAGGCGACGAAAGATAGCTTCAATGGAGATGACAGAAAAAGTCAGTAGCTTTCAGTTTTATTGATAGGTTGATCCAGTGAACTTCAACAGCGACAGCATCGAACTGTTTCTCGCCGTGATTGAGCGCGGCTCTTTTTCCGCGGCCGCCCGGGCCCTGGGCAGGGTCCCTTCGGCGGTGAGCATGGGCATTGCCAATCTGGAGGCAGAGCTCGGTTATCCATTGTTCGACCGCAGCCACCGCGAACCCCAACCCACCGCCATGGCCAATTCGCTGGTGCCCCACGCACGGCTGATTGCCGGGCAGCTCAAGCAATTGCAGGTGCACGCGGTGCAGTTGTCGCTGGGGCTGGAAAGCAAGCTGTCGATTGGCGTGGTCGCGGACATCGATCGGCGCCGCTTGCTGGCGGCGATCAAGGTGCTTGCCGAGCGTCATCCGTTGCTCGACATCGAAGTGCTGACGGCGCCGCAGGATGACGTGCTGGCGATGCTGCACAGTGGGCGCGTCAGCCTGTGCCTGGCGTTTGCCGGGTTGAGCATGAATGTGCTGGAGCGCTTTCAATTCGTCGGCAGCGAACGCATGATCGCCACGCTGGCGGCGGACAGTCCGATGCTGCAGGGACAGGATCTGTTTCTCGAGGACCTGGTGCACGTGCGGCAGATTTTCGTCGCCAGCCGCGATCTGCCGATCAGCGAGACCCGGCCGCTGGTGGCCGAATCCTGCTGGCGCACCGACAACCTGGAAACGGCACTGGAGATGGTCGAGGCGGGGTTGGGCTGGGGCAATTTCCCGCTGTCGGTGGTGCAGGCACGCCTGGATTCAGGGCGCTTGAAACGGCTGAACTTCCGCAATATCGAAAACGGCCTGGTGCTGCCGGTGCATGCGGTATGGCTCAAGAGCCAGCCGCTGCAAAAGGGCGCATTGGCCCTGGTCGATCTGCTCGGCCAGACGGTGTAGGCGCCAGTCTCAGCTGCTTTCGCGAATCTTCAGCTCAAACCCCATGTCTTCCACCGGCCGCGCCACCTTGTTGCCCGCCATCAACGTCAGCATCTGTTCCGCCGCGCGCCGGCCAATGGCTTCGCGGGGGGTATAGATGCTACTCAGGCGCGGCACCATGTGCTCGGACATCGGCAAGTCGTTGAAACCGAGAATCGCCACCTGCTGGGGAATCTGGATGCCATGGCGCAGGGCCTCAAGCAATGCGCCCTGGGCCAGGTCGTCGTTGCCGAAAAAGATCCCGTCGACATCCGGCTGGGCCGCCAGCAGTTGCAGGAACAACTCGCCGCCCAGGCCCACGGATGACGCGCGTGGGGTGAGCACTTCCAGGTCCGGGTCGTAGCGGCCGGCCTTCTGCAAGGCCCGGCGGAACCCTTCACCGCGTAGCAGGGTGCGTTGATCCAGCTGCGCGCCGATGTACGCCAGGCGCTTGCGGCCCCGGGACAACAAGTGCTCGGCTGCCGTTTCGCCCGCGCTGAGTTGGGAGAAACCGACGCAGTTCACCCCGGCGGCGTGGTCCAGTTCCATCATGTACACACAGGGGATGTTGCTGGCCTCGATCATCCGTCGCGAGCTTTCGGTGCGATCAAAGCCTGTCAGCAGCAAACCGCGTGGCTGATAGGCCATGTAGTTGCGCAGCAGGTTTTCTTCTTCGTCACGGGAGTAGTGGAAGTTGCCGATCAGCACTTCGAAGCCTTTTGGCCGCAGTACCTGGTGAATGGCTTCCAGGGTTTCGATGAACAGCAGGTTCGACAGCGAGGGCACCAGCACCACCACCGAATGGCTCTGGGCCGAGGCCAGCGCACGCGCGGCCGGGTTGACCACATAATTGAGTTCGAGGGCTGCCTGCTGGACCTTTTCCACCAGTTCGGTGGCCACCGTACTGACCCCACGCAGGGCGCGGGAAGCGGTGATCGGGCTGACCCCCGCCAGGCGGGCAACTTCATTGAGGGTAGGGCGGCCAGTGGTGCGGGGATTTTTATCGTTTTTAGTGGAGGTCATCGGGCGGCTTGCCAAACAAAATTCAAGGCACTAAGGTAGCGCTGTCTCGATGCGGCTGCAAATGAATGAGCGGGGGTTGCCTGATCCCTGCTATTTGGCGTTGAGCAAGAACGTGCTGCAACCCATAAAAATGACAAGAAGACGTCGACGATGGCTGCGTTTGCACTAGAGTCTCAATGAGCAAAGGTAGCGCTGTCTTCGCGCTGAGGTGTTACATGAGTCAACCAATCTCCGCCCTGGTCATCATGGGCGTGGCCGGCTGCGGCAAGTCCAGCGTCAGCGAGGCCTTGTGCCAGCTCAGCGGCGCGACCGGCATCGAAGGCGATAGCTTTCACCCTGCGGCCAACATCGAAAAGATGAGCGCCGGCATTCCCCTGAATGACGACGACCGTGCCGGCTGGCTCGACAGCCTGTGCGCCGAATTGCGTCGCGTCGACGCCACGGGCCAGCGCCCGGTGCTGACCTGTTCGGCGCTCAAGCTCAGCTATCGCGAGCGCTTGCGTAGCGCCTTGCCGGGCCTGGGCTTCGTGTTCCTGGAACTGACCCGGGAAGTGGCCGCGGATCGGGTGTCCCACCGTCCGGGCCACTTCATGCCGTCGACCCTGATCGACAGCCAGTTCGCCACGCTCGAGTCCCCGGTCGGCGAAGCGCTGACCCTGGCGCTGGATGCTTCGACCCACAGCGTCGAGCAATTGGCCGCGCAAGCCCACCATTGGTGGCTTGGGCATGGCCTGAAGCTCGCCGTATGAGTTTTGTTTTTAAAGGTAGCGCTGTCCTGATGGCTTTCGAATTACCCGCTTTAATAACAACAACAACCAGGAGTCACCCCTAATGTTCGGCATGTCCCACGACTCGTTCCTGCTGCTTGATGCAGTGGTCACGGTGATCGGCTTAATTGTCCTGATCACCAAGTTCAAGTTCCACCCCTTCATTGCGCTGATCATCGCCGCGGCGTTCCTCGGCCTGACATCGGGCATGCCGATCGGCACCATCATCAAGGCGTTCCAGGACGGCTTTGGCGGGGTACTGGGGTTTGTCGGCATCATCCTGGCGCTGGGGACCATGCTCGGCAAAATGATGGCCGAATCGGGCGGGGCCGACCAGATCGCCCAGACCCTGATCCGCTCGTTCGGTAAAGAGCGAGTGCAGTGGGCGATGATGTTTGCCGCGTTCCTGGTGGGCATTCCGCTGTTCTTCGAAATCGGCTTCGTGCTGCTGATCCCGTTGGTGTTCATCGTGGCCCGGCGCACGGGCGTGTCGATCATCAAGATCGGTATCCCGCTGCTGGCTGGCCTGTCGGCGGTGCACGGGCTGGTGCCGCCACACCCGGGGCCGTTGCTGGCCATTGGGGTATTTGGCGCCGACATCGGTAAAACCATTCTGTACGGCCTGATCGTGGCTCTGCCGACGGCGATCATTGCCGGTCCGATCTACGGTACGTTCATTGCCAAGTACATCCCCGGTCACCCTAACCAGGAACTGGTGGATCAACTGGCCCGCGAACCGGATTCGGCCAGCCTGCCAAGCTTCAGCATCACCCTGTTCACCGTGCTGTTGCCGGTGTTCCTGATGCTGCTCAAGACCTTCGCTGACGTCGCGCTGCCGGACGGCAACTTCTTCCGCACCTGGATGGACATGATCGGTCACCCGATCTCGGCGCTGCTGCTGGCATTGCTGCTGTCGCTGTATACCTTCGGCCATCGCCAGGGCATCGACTCCAAACGCATCCTCAAGCTGCTGGATGCCAGCCTCGCACCAACCGCCGCGATCATTCTGATCATCGGTGCCGGTGGTGGCTTCAAGCAGATGCTGGTGACCAGCGGTGTGGGTGATGTGATCGGGCATATGGCCGTAAGCGCTCAGATTTCGCCGATCCTGCTGGCGTGGCTGGTGGCGGCAGTGATCCGTATCGCGACCGGTTCGGCGACTGTCGCAACCATTACCGGTGCGGGCATCGTGGTGCCGGTGGTGGGGATGATTCCAGGGGTCAACCGTGAGCTGCTGGTGCTGGCCACCGGTGCCGGCTCGCTGATCCTGTCCCACGTCAACGACGCGGGTTTCTGGCTGGTCAAGCAGTACTTCAACATGACCGTGGCGGAAACCTTCAAGACCTGGACCGCGATGGAAACCATCCTGTCCATCGTCGCGCTGGGCTTTATCCTGCTGTTGTCGTTGTTCGTCTAAGCGTTTCGCAGCCACAAAAAAACCGCAGCGATGCGGTTTTTTTGTGGCTGATCGTCTTACTTAGTGACTAACCCATCCGCGCGGAACATCCCGCGAATCCCCCGCACTGCCTGGCGAATCCGGTCCTGGTTCTCGATCAAGGCGAAGCGCACGTGGTCGTCGCCGTACTCACCAAAACCCACCCCGGGCGATACACAGACCTTGGCCTCGGCCAGCAGCTTCTTGGCGAATTCCAGCGAACCCAGGTGGGCATAAGCTTCGGGGATCTTCGCCCAGACGTACATCGAAGCTTTCGGGTTCTCGACCATCCAGCCCAGTTCATGCAGGCCCTTGACCAGCACGTTGCGGCGTTGCCGGTATTGCTCGGCGATGTCCTTGACGCACTGCTGGTCGCCTTCCAGTGCCGCGATAGCGGCGACTTGCAGCGGGGTGAAGGTGCCGTAGTCGTGGTAGCTCTTGATCCGCGCCAGGGCGTTGACCAGTTCCGGGTTGCCGACCATGAAACCGATGCGCCAGCCCGCCATGTTGTAGCTCTTGGACAGGGTGAAGAACTCCACGGCAATGTCCTTGGCGCCTGGTACCTGCATGATCGACGGGGCTTTCCAGCCGTCGTAGACGATGTCGGCGTAGGCCAGGTCGTGCACGACGAGGACGTCGTACTGCTTGGCGAGGGCGATTACCCGCTCGAAGAAATCCAGCTCCACGCACTGCGCGGTAGGGTTGGACGGGAACCCGAGGATCATCATCTTCGGTTTCGGGATCGAACCACGAATGGCCCGCTCCAGCTCTGCGAAGAAGTCCACGCCCGGAATCAGCGGCACCGAACGCACCTGGGCACCGGCAATCACGGCACCGTAGATGTGGATCGGGTAGCTCGGGTTGGGCACCAGTACCGTGTCGCCCTGGTCGAGGGTGGCGAGCATCAGGTGCGCCAGGCCTTCCTTGGAACCGATGGTGACGATGGCTTCGTTTTCCGGGTCGATGTCGACCTCGTAGCGATCCTTGTACCAGCGGGAAATAGCCCGGCGCAGGCGGGGAATGCCTTTGGACGTGGAGTAGCCGTGGGTGTCTTCGCGCTGGGCGACGGTAACCAGTTTGTCGACGATGTGGGGCGGGGTCGGGCCGTCGGGGTTGCCCATGCTCAAGTCGATGATGTCTTCGCCACGACGACGGGCGGCCATCTTCAGCTCGGCAGTGATATTGAATACGTAAGGGGGGAGTCGATCTATGCGCGCAAAGCGGCGCGGCGAACCTTGGTCTGCCATTGTTGCCTCTGATAACGTGAGCGCCCGGAACCGTCCGAGCGACGCCGACCACTGCGGTGGTCTGGGCGCACGATAAGGGCGCCGATGGCCGCTTGTCCAGAGGCACCCAGCAACTTTTTTCCCCGGCACTGACAGCAACAGGATAAAAAAATGGAGTTTTCCAGCGGCTTTTTACTGAGCCTTTCGCTGTGCCTGGATATCGGCGTGGCCAACATTGCAATGATCACCCTGGCCATGCAGCGCGGCTATTTCCAAGGGTTTGCCCTGGGCCTGGGCACCTGTGTCGGCGACCTGGTCTACGCGGTGCTGGCGCTGGCCGGCATGACCGTTCTGCTGCAGTACTCGGCGGTGCGCTGGGTGTTGTGGGTCGGCGGTTCGCTGCTGTTGCTGTACTTCGCGGCGAAGATGATCTACTCGGCGATCCACCACAGCGCCGCCCTGGCGCAGACGGCAGAGGTCAGTGGCGGCTCCCATCGTCGGGAGTTCTTTCGCGGGATTTTCCTGGCGATGTCCTCACCCAGCGCCATTCTCTGGTTCGCCGCGGTGGGCGGGACCCTGATTGCCCGCGCAGGCGGCAGCAGCCTGGCCAGTGCCGGGTTGTTCCTGGCCGGGTTCTTTTGCGCCGGAATTCTCTGGTGCCTGGCCTTGTGCCTGGCTGCGACCCAGGGCGGCAAGTTGCTGGGCGATAAACTGCTGCGCTATAGCTACCTGGCATCTGCAGCGATCTTCTGCTATTTCGCGGTCTACGTGATCCTATCGGGTTACCATGAGTTTATCGGCGCGGCTGGCGTGGCAGAACTTCCTGGGCTTTGACTGGGGGAATCCGGTTTCGCTTCTATACTCCCAGCCGAACCCAATTTTCAGTGGCAGGAGGTGATTCGTGGATCAGCCAAAACAGCAGGTAGCGGCACAGCCGCGCTTCGAAACGGGGCATTTTATGCTGATCGCCGGACTGGGCGGACGATTTGCCGTGGACGCCACCGAGGGCATTCCCAAGCTCTGGGAGCGTTTTATTCCGCACATCGGCAAGGTGCCGGGGCAAACGGGCGACTTGACCTACGGCGTGTGTTGCAACCCGGATGGCAAGGGTGGTTTCGAGTACGTCGCCGGGGTCGAAATCAGCAAGCTCGACGACCTGCCCGAGTCCTATCGCTGGGTGGAAATCCAGCCCCAGCAGTATGCAGTGTTCACCCATCAAGGTGGCCTCGACAGTCTGGCGCAAACCTTTGAGTACATCTGGAAAAGCTGGCTGCCGGCCTCAGGCCGCGAGGCCGCGGATGCACCCGAGTTCGAGCGTTACAGCGCCGACTTCAACCCGCAAACCGGGCAGGGCGTGCTGGAGATCTGGGTACCCCTCAAAGCCGCTTGAGCCACGCGAGAACGGGGCGCAGGATCGATATGCGCGGCGGATTGAATTATGCTTGCGCCCCCTTTTTTCGCTGACTGGACCCCCGCCATGAACGCTCCCACGACTGTCATTCGCCAGGTCACGCCGGCTGATCTGGACCGCTGTTTCGCCATCGAAACCGAGGCCTACGAGGGCGATGAAGCGGCCACCCGGGAGAAAATCGCCACCCGCATCGAGACCTGGCCACAGGGTTTTATCGTGGCCGAGGTCGAGGGTGTCGTCGCAGGCTTCATCAACTCCGGCGCCGCCTACCAGGTGGAAATGGCCGACGAAGCCTTCAAGGAAATGATCGGCCATGACCCCGACGGTCCGCAGGTGGTGATCATGTCGGTGGTGGTGCACCCGGACTTCCAGGGGCTGGGCCTGGCCAAGCAGTTGATGAGCGCGTTTATCGCGCACATGCGCGAGCTGGGCAAGATCCGCATCAACCTGATGTGCCGCGAGCAGCACGTTGGCCTGTATGCCGGGTTCGGTTTTGCCTACCTCAAGGAGTCCGCCTCGGAGCATGGCGGGTTGGCCTGGCACGAGATGGCGCTGGACCTGTAGGGACTGGCGTCCGCATCAGTGACGCACAGCACGTGTGGTTGATTCAGAAGGCCAGGGCCATGCGCCGCTCATAGCCGATCCGGCCTTTGTAGGCGTCCCCGCTGTCGATCCAGCCCTGCTTGAGATAAAGCCCCAGCGCCGCCTCATTGTGGGTATCCACGGACAATTCCAGGCCATTGATCTCGGGCCAGGCCTGCCGCGCAACCTCGGGCAGGGCTTGTAGACAGGCCTTGCCGTAGCCCTGGCCCTGGCAGCGACGGTCGACCTGCAAGGCATGCAGGGTGGCGGTGTCCTGGCTGGCCCAGGCCGGCAGGAAAGGCGGGCGCTTGAGCAGCAGGAAGGCCACGGGGATGTCGTCGGCGACCAGCGCAAAACCGCGGATGGCATCGCCTGCGGCTGCGCTCAGCGAGTGCAGCGCGCCATGGATATCGCCGGCGAATGACTTCTGCAACGGATCGATCTCGATGCATTCCACCTGTTGGCGTTGCAGCGCCGAAAGCTGTTGGTAGGGCACGAGGTGCGTGGCCATTGGCGGGATCCCTGCGGCGAAAAACTGAGGCTCGGATTTTAGCCAGTTTGGCGCAGTCGCAATTATTTTTTTTGGCCTGTCGATTTGCCTTTGCACCAGTCGACTATGAGTGTCTTCACAGTAAACACTCGGAGTTGCGTCATGAATGCGTTAACCGAAAGCACTGAGATCCAGACCCTGATCGAACGCTACCGACAAGCGATAGTCGCCAAGGACCTTGAGGCGCTGATGGGCTTTTATGCCGACGACATCGTCTCGTTCGATGCGGTCAAGGCCCTGCAATTCAAGGGCAAGGCGGCTTACCGCGCACACTGGGAAGAGTGCCTGAACTATTGCCCGGGACCGCACCTGTTCGAGTTCGCACAACTGCAGGTGGCGCAAGGCCAGGACCTGGCTTTCGCCCACTGGCTGGTGCACTGCGGCGGGGCGGATGAGCAGGGTCAGGTCAAGGGCAGTTGGATGCGTGCCACCGCCGGCTATCAGCGGATCGGCGGGCAATGGCGAATCGTCCACGAGCATTGGTCGGCGCCCTTCGACATGGCCAGTGGCGCGGCGTTGTTCGAACTGCAGCCCTGATCGTCGGGTTTTTTACCCAACCTGCAATCTGCAGCCATAGTTGATCAGCCTGATGTGGGAGAGCCTGATGAAATATCTATGCCTGGTCTACAGCGACGAGCGTGTGCTGCACAGTTCACCTGACAGCCCCGAAGACGCTGAGTGTATGGCGTATGCCGAGTCGGTCCAGGGCAGTGGGCGGATGCTCGCCGCCGAGGCCTTGCAGCCAGTGCAAAGCGCCACCACGGTGCGCCTGCGGGGCGGCAAGCTGTCGATCACCGACGGTCCGTTCGCCGAAACCAAGGAGCAATTGGCCGGTTTCTACCTGATCGAGGCCAAGGACCTCAATGAGGCGATCCAGGTGGCCGGGAAGATTCCGGCGGCCCGGGTCGGCAGCGTGGAAGTGCGTCCGGTACGCCAGCTGAATCCCTGATCACCCCCCTAAGAACAATAATCAAGCAGGAGTCTATGTATGAGCATCCCTCACGCTGGCGCCCAGCCAGCAGCCTTCGAGTTGTCCATCAGCCGCCTGATCGATGCGCCGCGCAGCAAGGTGTTCCGTGCCTGGACGGAGCCGCAGTGGCTCGCCCAATGGTGGGGGCCGCACGGCATGACCACGCCGGAGTGCGAAATGGACCTGTGGGTCGGCGGCCGGTTTCGCACCCTGATGCGCGCACCCGATGGCAGCGAGTACCCCACCAGCGGGGTGTTCCTGGAGATTCATGCGCCGCAGCGGCTGGTGTTCACCGATGCCTATGCACCTGGCTGGATTCCTTCGGGCAAACCGTTCATGACCGCTGAAGTGACCTTTGACGACGTCGACGGCAAGACCCTCTACACCGCACGCGCCATGCACTGGAGCGAGGCCGATCGGCAGGCCCACGAGGGCATGGGTTTTCATGACGGTTGGGGCCAGAGCCTCGACCGGCTGGAGGCCCTGGTGACCAGCGGCATGCCGGACTGATGCCGGACGAGGCGGTCAAGGCGCTGGTCGAGACGGTCTACCGCAACGACTCGCGGCGTATCCTCGCCACCCTGATTCGTTTGCTGGGGGATTTCGACCTGGCCGAAGAGGCCCTGCAGGAAGCCTTCTTCGTCGCGGTCGAACGCTGGCAGCGGGACGGGGTGCCGGACAATCCGCGGGCCTGGCTGGTGTCCACCGGGCGCTTCAAGGCCATCGATGGCCTGCGTCGACGGGCCCGGTTTGCCGCGTCCCAGGCACAATTGGTGGCGCAACTCGAAGAGCTCGAGGAGGCGCAATGGAGTGTCGAGGACGTGCAAGACGATCGCTTGCGCTTGATCTTCACCTGTTGTCACCCGGCACTGGCCGCCGATGCGCAAGTGCCGCTGACGCTGCGTGAAGTCTGCGACCTGACCACCGAAGAAATTGCCCGCGCCTTTCTCGCCGCGCCGGCCACCATTGCCCAGCGAATCGTGCGGGCCAAGGCGAAGATTCGCGACGCCAGGATCCCCTATCAAGTGCCGTCCCTGGCTGAGTTGCCCGAGCGCCTGGACAGCGTTCTGCGAGTGATTTACCTGGTGTTCAACGAAGGGTATTCGGCCTCGGTGGGCAGTGAGCTGACCCGCGAAGACCTGACACGCGAGGCGATTCGCCTGGGGCGCCTGCTCCTGGAGTTGCTGCCGGAGCCGGAGGTGATGGGGTTGCTGGCCCTGATGCTACTCAACGAGTCGCGGCGCCCGGCGCGCACTTCGGCCAGCGGAGAGTTGATCGTGCTCGATGAACAGGACCGTTCGCTGTGGGACGCGCAGATGATCGCCGAGGGCTGTGCCTTGATCGAGCATGCGCTGGGCCGGGGGGAAATCGGCCCGTATTGCCTGCAGGCGGCGATCTCGGCGGTGCATGCCGAGGCACCCACCGCCGGGGACACGGATTGGGCGCAGATCGTCGGTTTGTACGACGTCTTGCTGCAGGCGCTGCCTTCGCCGGTGATTGAACTCAATCGGGCCGCCGCGCTATCCCGGCGTGACGGGCCCTTGGCGGGGTTGACCCTGGTCGATGGGATTTTGCAGCGTGGCGAGTTGCTCGATTACCACCTGGCGCATTCGGCGCGTGCCGAGTTCTGTCGGCAATTGGGTCGCGTTGCGGAGGCGAGGGCGGCCTATCAGCGTGCGCTGGAACTGACCCAGCAAGTGCCGGAGCGCCGTTTCATCGAGCGGCGCCTGGCCGAGTTGGCGCGCACCTGAGGCGGGCGTCACTCGAGCATCCTGTCCAGCAACCAGCGGCCTGCCGGACCCGGCGGGTGCAAGCGTGACCAGAGCGCATCCACCGAGACCGGTCGGGGCCAGCCGCGAACCTTGAGCTCCTGCAAAGTGCCGGCGCCAAAACGCTCGACCAGCCAGCGCGGCAGGGGTGCCCAACCGAACCCACCCTGGGCCATTTCCAGTAGCATCAGGTAACTGGGGGCCGACCAGACCCGCCCCTGGGCCCGGACCTCATACGGATTGATGATGGTCGCCAGGCGCAATTCGCGGTGTTGTTGCAGGGTTTGCCGATCGATTTTCTGCAGGCTCGCCAACGGGTGTGTGGGCGCGACGAACAGGGCGATCTCGGTGTGCTCATCGACGGTGGCGCTGTCCAGGTCCGGCGGGTAGCGCTCCTGCATTTCGGCGAAGGCCAAGTGCGCGCGCCCGCGTTGCACCAGGGCAACCAAGTCGTCGCATTCGGCGATCAGGCATTCCAGTTCGAGGTCCGGATAACGCTGTTCGAAAGCCTGCAAGGCGGCTTCGAAGCGATCCGATTGGTAGGTGTCGGAAAGCGCGACGGTGAGCTTCGGTTCAACCCCCAGGGACAATTGCGCGGCGCTCATTTCCAGGCGGCTGGTGGCGGCGAGGATGTCCTCGGCGCGTTGCAACAACACATGCCCGGCCAAGGTCAGGGCGGGCTTGCGGCTGCTGCGGTCGAACAGTGTCAGGTCGAGGTCGATTTCCAGGCTGGCCACCGCCGCGCTGATGGTCGACTGGCTCTTGCCCAGCTTGCGCGCCGCCGCGGAAAACGAGCCTTGGGTGGCTGCCTGGACGAATGCCAGCAGGACTTCATGTGAGGCCATGAACTATCGCCTTGATCGATGGTTAATGGTTATGAAGTATCGGTGCTGTGCCGGATGATGGCAACACATTCACCCACCGGAGCCGGCTCATGAGTCCTCATAAATCCCTCACTGAACGTGTGTTGCAAGCCATCGGTTTTGAACTGTTGGCGGTCATGCTGTGTACGCCTTTGCTGGCGTGGCTGATGGACAAGCCGCTGGTCGACATGGGTGTCGCGACCATTGCCATCGGCCTGATTGCCCTGGCCTGGAACGTATTGTTCAACGGACTGTTCGACCGCTTGCTCAAGCGTCTGGCGCTGGTGCCCAGTGCCGCGACCCGGGTGTTGCATGCCTTACTGTTCGAGGGCGGCCTGGTGGCAATCAGTGTGCCGCTGATTGCCTGGTGGCTGAACGTCAGCCTGCTGCAGGCGCTGATTCTCGACATCGGGGTGCTGCTGTTTTTCCTGCCGTACACCTATGTCTACCACTGGGTTTATGACGTGCTGCGGGAGCGGATGTTGCTGGCACGGGCAGTGTCG
Organism: Pseudomonas sp. NPDC087626; assembly: GCF_044743405.1. Taxonomy (NCBI): domain Bacteria; kingdom Pseudomonadati; phylum Pseudomonadota; class Gammaproteobacteria; order Pseudomonadales; family Pseudomonadaceae; genus Pseudomonas; species Pseudomonas sp. NPDC087626. The sequence continues at coordinate 34,045 of NZ_JBIUWJ010000022.1, read as the reverse complement.
TGATTGACCTGATCTTGCAAGTGCGTCCCAACTCAGCGTCTGCTCGACAGTTGTTGCGGGGCCAGGAACGCATCGTGGAAGTAATCCCGGAACGCCTGCATCGCCGGGGTAAATGCCCGCTCGCGGTGCCAGGCCAGGCCCACACTCATGGGGGTCACTGGATCGGTGATGGTGAGGGTCTCGATGCGCTTGCCCTCCAGTGACCAGGGGCGGTGCACCAGGTCCGAAAGGATCGCCACGCCGCTGCCATTGGCGACCATGCTGCGCACCGCTTCCACGGAGCTGGTGCGCACCCGCACTTTCGGTTGCTGGTGGGCGTGTTCCCAGTAGCGCATTGCCGCCTGCTCGGCCTCGTCGACGGTCAGCAGGATGTAGGGCTCCTGGGCCACATCAGCCAGGCTGACAGCCGAGCGCTCGCACAGCGGGTGATGGCTGGGCAGCCACAGGCGTCGCTCGGAGTTGAACAGGATTTCCGAGACGATATCGGGGTGCGTGAGGTTCGCGGTCAGCACCACCGCCATGTCGAAACGTCCCTCCAGCAAGCCTTGTTCGATGGCCTGGCGCTCCTGTTCGTGGACTTCGATGGCGACATCCGGGTGCCAGTGTTCCAGGCGTTGCAGATGGTGGGGCAGGAAGTAGCCGATGACCGTGTAGCTGGCTGCCAGGCGCAGCCGGCCGCTGGCACGCACATCCGGCAGCGGGCTGTTGAGGGCATCATCGACGCTGCGCAGAATCACGTAGGCGCGGTTGAGAAAATGCCGGCCGGCATCGGTCAGGCTCATGCCCTGGGCCGAGCGCTGGAACAGCAGGGTGCCGAGCATGCCCTCCAACTCCTTGATCGCGGTGGTCACCGCTGACTGCGAGATATTCAAGTGAATTGCCGCTTGGGAAATCTGCCCAATCTCGGCGGTGGCGACGAAATAGCGGACCTGGCGCAGGGTCAGTGACATTGAGACTCCGATCGAACAGGTATCTGTTTTTCAGAAGATACCCTATCTGTTAATAGATCTTCCCAAGGGGGTGAGCGGAATTTAACGTGGCCTGCATGAAGTCACAAGCGTCAGGAGCACGTGTCATGCAGGCAGTAGATTTCAATTCGGACATGGGTGAAGGCTTCGGCCCATGGACCATCGGCGATGGTGTCGACACTGAGCTGATGGGGTTCATCAGTTCGGCCAATATCGCCACCGGATTCCATGCCGGCGACCCCGGCACCATGCGCCGCACCGTCGAACAGGCCAAGCGCCTCGGCGTGGCCATCGGCGCACACCCGGGGTTCCGCGACCTGGTAGGTTTCGGTCGCCGGCACATCAATGCACCGGCCCAGGAGCTGGTCGACGACATGCTCTATCAACTCGGCGCCCTGCGCGAACTGGCGCGAGTCCAGGGCGTGGCCCTGCAACACATCAAGCCCCACGGCGCGTTGTACATGCACCTGGCACGGGACGAGGAAGCGGCTCGGTTGCTGGTGGAAAACCTGCAGCGCCTGGAGCCCGACCTGCTGCTGTATTGCATGCCCGGCTCAGTCATCTGGCGCGTCGCGACAGAACTCGGCCAGCCGGTGATTCGCGAGTTCTACGCCGACCGCGAGTACGACCTCAGCGGCTCCATTGTCTTTACCCGCAATGTGCGCGCCCACGATCCGGACCAGGTCGCCGCGCGGGTGCTGCGTGCCTGCCAGGAAGGCCTGGTGCGCACGGTCGAGGGCCAGGACCTGGCGATCGACTTCGACTCAATTTGCCTGCACAGCGATACGCCGGGTGCCCTGGCGTTGGTCGAGGCGACACGCAAGGCGCTGGACGCAGCCGGGATCACGGTGCGCGCCCCTCGCTGAAGCTGGGTTTGGTACCGGGCGCTACAGACGTCCGGGCTGCCCATCGATGAATTTTTTGCCTGCCTTTCTACAACTATTCCAAAAGGAACAGACATGGCCGAACACACAGTTATCACCCCACTCCCAGGGACCTTCTATCGCAAAGCCACGCCGGAGTCGGCGAACTTCGTCGAGGTCGGTGCGCAGGTTAGCGCCGACACGGTGATTGGCCTGATCGAGGTCATGAAGCAGTTCTCCGAACTGACCGCCGGGACGGCTGGTCGCCTGAGCGCATTCCTGGTAGAAGACGGCGATCCGGTGGAACCGGGTCAGGTCGTCGCAACACTCGACGACGAGTGAGGGCACGATCATGACCCAAGGCATCACGAAACTGCTGGTCGCCAACCGTGGCGAAATCGCCGTGCGGATTATCCGCGCCGCCCAGGAACTGGGGATTCCCACCGTAGCCGCCTGTAGCGAGGCGGACCTCGACTCCCAGGCCGCGCGTCTGGCCGACGAAGTACACCTGCTCGGCCCGGCCCGCGCCGACAAAAGCTACCTGAATGTCGAGGCCCTGCTGGGCGCCTTGAAGGCCACCGGGGCCAACGCGGTGCACCCAGGCTATGGGTTTCTCTCGGAGAACGCCGACTTCGCCGAAGCGGTCCAGGCCGCCGGGGCAATTTTTGTCGGGCCCAGCCCACAAACGATCCGCCGTATGGGCGACAAGGCCGAGGCGCGACGCACCGCACAAGCGGCTGGCGTGCCGGTGGTACCGGGTTCACCTGGTGAGTTGTTCGACGTCGAGGCCGCACTCGCGGCAGCCGAGCTGGTGGGTTTCCCCCTGCTGATCAAAGCCTCGGCCGGTGGTGGCGGACGGGGTATTCGCCTGGCGGAGAGTCCCGCGCAACTGCGTGAAGAGTTCCCCCGTTCCCAGCGCGAAGCCCAGGCGGCCTTTGGCAATGGCGCGGTGTATCTGGAGCGTTTCATCAGCCGTGCCCGGCACATTGAAGTGCAGGTGCTGGGCGACGGTAAACACGCGGTGCACCTGTTCGAACGCGAGTGTTCGCTGCAACGGCGGCGGCAGAAGATCTTCGAGGAAGCGCCGTCGCCGGCCCTCGATCAGCAACAGCGCGAAACCCTCTGTGCCAGCGCCGTACGCTTGACCGAGTCCCTCGGCTATCAAGGCGCCGGGACCCTGGAGTACCTGTATGACGACGCCAGCGGCGAGTTCTTCTTCATCGAGATGAACACGCGGATTCAGGTCGAGCACCCGGTCAGCGAGCTGATCACCGGCATCGACCTGGTTCAGGCGATGTTGCGAATCGCCGGCGGCGAGCCATTGGGCTTGCGCCAGAGTGATATCCGACTCAATGGCGCGGCCCTGCAAATGCGCCTGAATGCCGAAGACCCGGCGCGGGACTTCTTCCCCAGCCCAGGCCTGGTCGAAGCGTTGTCGTGGCCGCAAGGTCCGGGCGTGCGGGTCGACAGCCATCTGTATCAAGGCTATCGGGTGCCGCCGTATTATGATTCGCTGCTGGCCAAGCTGATTGTCCACGGTTGCGATCGTGCACAAGCGTTGGCCCGGGCGCGGGTTGCCGTGGCCCAGACCCGCCTGACGGGCATGGCGACGACCCTGGCGCTGCATGCCGAGCTGCTGGAGCAACCCTGGCTGCACGACGCCGACTTCCACACCGGCACCCTGGAAACCTGGCTGGCCGCGCGCCGCAGTGGAGGTGCAGCATGAACAAGCCGATCCGCTACAGCTTTGGCGCCGATGAACATCTGTTCGCCGAAGTCAGTGACAGCATGTCCCTGGAAGCATTCTTCAAGGGCATGGCCGTGACCCGTGCGGTCGAGCGCCTGGCCCTGGATGGCGTGCTGGATGTGTGCCTGGCCAACGCCTCGTTCCAGATCCGCTTCGATCCGGACCGCATCGCGCCCCATGACCTGCTCGAAGCGGTCAAGGGCGCAGAGGCCGAAGCGATTGCCGAACGCACCCTGCACACGCGGATCATCGAGATTCCGGTGCTCTACAACGACCCCTGGACCCACGAGACCCTGATGCGTTTTCGCGACCGGCATCAGGACCCGAGTGCCACGGACCTGGAGTACGCGGCGCGGATCAATGGCCTGGCGGACGTCGATGCGTTCATTGCCGCCCACAGTGGTGCGCCCTGGTTCGTCTCGATGGTCGGCTTTGTCGCCGGCCTGCCGTTCATGTTCCAGATGGTCGAGCGCGAGCGCCAGTTGCAGGTACCCAAGTACCTGCGGCCGCGCACCGACACGCCGAAGCTGACCCTGGGCCACGGCGGCTGCTTCGGCTGTATCTACTCGGTGCGTGGCGCCGGTGGTTATCAGATGTTTGGCGTGACGCCGGCACCGATCTACGATCCGCAGCAGAACCTGGCGTACCTGAAAGAGCACATGGTGTTTTTCCGCCCCGGCGACATCGTGCAGTTCAAACCCATGGACCGCGCGGCCTATGACCAGGCCGTGGCCGAAGTGGATGCGGGGCGCTTCGACCTGCGGATTCGACCGGTGGAGTTTTCCCTGGACGCGTTCCTCGCCGACCCCGTTGGTTATCCCAAGTCGTTGCAGGAGGTGCTGGCATGATCAAGGTACTCAAACCCGGTCTTGCCACCTCGGTACAGGACCTGGGCCGCGAAGGTTACTACCACCTGGGGATTCCGCCCTCCGGTGCGCTCGACCAATACGCCTTGAGCGCCGCCAACCAGTTGGTCGGCAACCCAGCCGGGGCGGCGGCGCTGGAGTGCACGCTGCTGGGGCCGGAGCTGGAGTTTGCCGAAGATGCGTTGGTGGCGGTGTGCGGTGCGCACATGACACCACGGGTCGATGGCGTGGAAATGCATGCCGACACCGCGTTCACGGTCAAGGCCGGCCAAGTGCTGCGTTTTGATTTCCCCAAGGCCGGTGCCCGCGCGTACTTGGCGGTGGCTGGTGGCATTGATGTGCCGCTGGTGTTGGGTAGTCGCTCAACCTATGCGTTGGGGGCGCTGGGCGGGTTCCAGGGTCGCCGCTTGGTGGCCGGTGACGAGTTGCCGGTGGGTGTTGCCAGTGGCAAGAGCCGTGCGGGGGCCAGTCTGCCCATGGCCTTGCGGCAGTCGCTGGGGGGCGAAATCAGCTTGCGGGTGGTGCCGGGCCTGTACTACGAGCGCCTGAGCGAAGCGGCGGCCAGCAGCTTTTTCGCTGAATCCTGGACGGTCGGCTCGGAGGCGGACCGCATCGGCTATCGCTTCAAGGGTGGCAGCGCCTTGAGTTTCCAACCCCGAGAGCAGCCGTTCGGGGCCGGCTCCGATCCGTCGAACATCGTCGACAGTTGTTACCCGATCGGCTCGATCCAGGTTCCGGCCGGGCTCGAACCGATCGTGCTGCACCGCGATGCGGTGTCCGGTGGTGGCTACGCGATGATTGGTACGGTGATCAGCGCTGACCTCGACCTGATCGGCCAGATGCAGCCCAACCAGAAGGCGCGGTTTGTCGCGGTGACCCTGGAGCAGGCGCTGGAAGCACGACGATCCTACAAGAAAAAACTCAGCTGCCTGAGCAAGCTGTTCCCTTCCTGATTCTGCCCGCCGCATCGCGCGGGCCATGCCAAACGGTACGCCAACGCCGCACTTCGGTGCGGTGACGGCTGCCCGCGCTTCAACCTTTGACTGGTTCTGGAGTTCACGCATATGGCTGCTTTATCGCAATCGAGTCAAACCGGGCAGGACCCGGCCAACCACCCGGTCCCTGCTGGAGCACGCATGGGCCGACTGTCCCTGACCATGGCCTGGTGGGCCGTGTGCAGCGCCATGTTCTACATCGTGGTCGGCGCGTCGCTGGCTTTATCCTATGGCACCCGCAATGCGCTGATCGGCATGCTCCTGTCGGTGCTCAGCTACGGGCTGATCAACAGTGTGCTCAGTCGGTTTGCGATTCGCAGCGGCCTGTCCGTGGCGCTGTTTTCGCGGTTGTTGTTTGGCAGCACCGGTGCCTGCCTGGCGACGCTGATCTTCTTTTCTACGGCGATCTACTACGCGGTGTTCGAGGGTTCGGTGATCGCCGTGGCGCTCAACCACTTGTACCCGGAACTGGTCTACCCGCTGGCCGCCTTGCTGGTGGTGCTGTACAGCGTGCCGATGATCCTGGGGAGCGTGCAGCACTGGCTGGACAAGCTCAATGGCGTGTTATTGCCGATCTATCTCGGCGGTCTGCTGGTGGCGGTGGGTTTGTCCATCAGTCGCTACGGTTACCAGCCGCAGTGGCTGGATTTCGGGCCGGCCAATCCCAGTGCATTTGGCTGGTGGGATTGCTTCGTCGCGTACATGGGCGTCTGGGTGTTGATGCTGTTCACCTTCGACTATGCCCGCTTCGGCAAGCCCGAGGATCAGACATACCACGGCCGTTGGAACTTCGGCATGCCGTTCTACGCGGTGACTTTTTTGCTCAATGGCGCGGCGGGGATTTACCTGGTCAGCAGCATTCCCCATGAGGGCGCGTTGAACGAAGTCTCGGTGGTAATGGCAATCCTGCAACTGATGGGGCTGTGGGGCTTGTTGTTTGTCTGGGCCACGCAGACCCGGATCAACACCGCCAACTACTACCTGGCGACGCTGAACATGCAGGCGTTTTTCGGCCGGTTCGGTGTACGGGGTTCGTACCTGGTGTGGGCGCTGGCGGTGGGGGTGATCGTCTACGCCCTGATGCTGGCCGATGTGTTTGCCTACCTGCTGAAGGCGCTGGCCTATCAAGGGATTTTTGTGGTGGCCTGGGTCGGCGTGGCGCTGGCGCAGATCCTCTATGGGCGCAGTGATGTGGCGTCGCTTGCGCGTGTCTCGGCCTACAACCCGGCAGGTTTGGTGGCGTGGTTTGGCGGCACGGCGCTGGGGCTGATGCTGATGTTTGCCGGTCCGGGGCTGAGCAGCTTCTCCGCGCCGTTGACCGGGGTGCTGGCGTTCGGGTTGCAGTTCGCACTCTCGCGCAGGCAGGCGACAACCGTGTTGACCCCAACCTTGTAGCTGTCGAGCCCGCGAGGCTGCGTTAACGGCCGCAGTGCACAGACGGCGTCAGCAATCCCCACGCTTGCGAAACGCCCAGCGTCCGGCAATCACGGTAAAGCTGGCGACCAGCGCCACCAACACCCAGAATCCGTGCGGGTCGCCAGACAGCGGTACGCCGCCGACGTTCATGCCGAAGAAGCCGGCAATGATGTTGATCGGCAGGGCCAGTACGGTGACCACGGTCAGGGTGAACAGGGTGCGGTTGCTCTGTTCGTTGAGGTTGGCGGCGATTTCCTCCTGCAGCAGCTTGATCCGCTCGCCCAGGGCCGTGAGGTCGTTGATGATCAGCGCAAATTCTTCGGTGGATTTGCGCAGCTCCTTGACGTCGTCCTTCTGCAACCACTGCGGCGGACGGTTGAGCAGGCGGAGCAGGGAACCGGGTTCCAGCGCCAGCAGGCGTTGCAGGCGCACCAGCACGCGACGGTTGGCACCGAGTTCGGCACGGTTGGTGGACAGTCGCGAGGACAGCAACTGGTCCTCGACCTGATCCACGCTGAGGCTGGTCTTGCGCACGATCTGGGTCAGCACCTCGCCCTGGTCGCGCAGCAGATGCACCAGCAACTCCAGGGGTGAGCGAAAGCACTCACCGGCCTTGACCGAGGAGCGCAGTTTGTCCACCGAGTGCAGCGGTTGCAGGCGTGCGCTGATGATCAGCCGACTGCGGGCGCAGACCCACAGAGTCGAGACATCCGATGACACCAGGTTGCTGAGGTTGAACACCACATCGTTGACCACCGCCAGCAAGGCCGAGTCGACGTGCTCGATGCGGGTCGAGCGCGAGCCCTCATGCAGGGCTTCGAAGAATTCTTCGGGTAACGCCAGGTGCGCTTTCATCCAGCGCTCGCAGGCCGCGTGGGCCAGGTTCAGGTGCAGCCAGAGAAACTCATCGGCACTGTCGGGCTGTTGCAGGCGCTGCAGGGCCTGGGCCGAGGTGATTTCCCGAGCGGGTTCGCCGGGGCGAAAGCTGAACCCGTAGAGCAGGCCAAAAAGATCGGCGTCGCGGTGGCGTTGGTCGATGCTGTGGTTCATGGCGTCTCCGGCCGCCATGCAATTCACAGCGGCGCTTGAGCGGCATCATGGCAAGCCAATCTGACCGTTTCGTGACGCTTTGACGAACGGCGGCAGAGGCTCTAAACCGCTGGTCAGCGCGGCTCAAGAAATCCTCGTCAGGGCCGATGACGGCTAGGCTGGTCTGCGCACTTCGGTGTCCGCCTTATTCCTGTCATGAGATATCACTCGATGTTTTTGCAAAAATCCCTGAGAGCCAAAATCCTCGCGTTGCTGAGCGGTAGCCTGTTGGCGATGTTGTTGATCGCCCTGGCCAGCTTTCACTTCCTCTCCGTCGGGGTGCAGAGTTACCGCAACCTGATCGAAGGTCCCCTGCATACCTCGCAGTTGATCGACGAGGCCAACCTGCAATTCAAGGTGCAGGTCCAGGAGTGGAAAAACGTGCTGTTGCGCGGCAAGCAACCGGCTGAAGGGGACAAGTACTGGGCGCAGTTCCAGGCGCGCCAGGGCGACGTGCAGAACATCCTTGGCGAACTGGTGCGCCAACCCGGGCTCGAGCCCGCGCTGAAGGCGCGCATCGACAGTCTGCGCGAGGCCCATCGAGTCCTGGGTGGCGCCTACCAGCAAGGTCGCGCGGCGTATCTGGCGGCGGGTGCCGATCCAGCCGCCGGCGACAATGCGGTCAAGGGGGTGGACCGTGCCACCAGCGAGCAGATGAGCGAGCTGGTCAGTGAGTTGCGCCAGCGCGGCAACCAGCAATCACTGCAGATCAGCGCCAGCGCCGAGCGCACCGTGTTGCTGGGGATGGTGGTGATGCTGTTCTCGGCGCTGCTGATCGGGCTGTTCAGCCTGTGGCTGGTCAATCGTCATCTGGTGGAGCCGATCCGCCAATTGATCGACTATGTTGCCCAGTTGAGCCAGGGCCGATTCAGCGCCCGGGTCGCCAGTGATCGGCAGGATGAGCTGGGTCGCCTGGCGGTTGCCGCCAACACCCTGCGCGATTTTCTCGCTGAAACCTTTGCCCGCCTGCAGCGCAGTGCCACGGACCTGGACAGCGCCAGCGGCGAACTCAATTCCATCGCCGGGCTGATGTCCCAGGGCACCAACGAGCAGTTCAGTCGTACCGATCAGGTGGCGACCGCGATGAACGAAATGTCCGCCACCGCCCAGGAGGTTGCGCGCCATGCCGCCGCTGCCGCGCGCGCGGCGGATGATGCGGACCAGTCGGCCCAGCAGGGGGAGCTGGTGATGCAGAGCACCATTGATTCGATCACCCAGATGCGCGGGGAAATTGCCAACACCGCCACCGTGATCCGCCGCCTGGAAACCGACAGCGGGCGTATCGGCAAGGTCCTGGAAGTGATCCGCGGGATTGCCGAACAGACCAATCTGCTGGCGCTCAACGCGGCCATCGAAGCGGCGCGCGCCGGTGAAGCCGGGCGCGGTTTTGCCGTGGTCGCCGATGAAGTACGCAGCCTGGCCCAACGCACGGCGGCCTCGATCATCGAGATCAACCAGATCATCCAGAGCGTGCAGACCGGTGCCGTGGACGCGGCGCTGGCGATTGAAAGCGGTCAGTCGCGCAGCAACGAGAGCGTCGAGCAGGTGACCCAGGCCGGGCTGATGCTGGAGCGCATCACCGAGTCGGTGGAAGCGATTCGCGACATGAACCGCCAGATCGCCACCGCAGCCGAGGAGCAGACCTCGGTGGCCGAGGATATTTCACGCAACCTGACCGAGATCACCAGCATCGCCAGCACCAACCTGGACAACGTGCAGCGCACTGAAGCGGCGAGCAATAACCTGCACGGTTTGTCTGGCCAACTCAATGCAGTGACGGCGCGCCTGAGTGCCTGAGGCGTTGGCCGCTCAGTGCTGGGCAGTGAGCGGCAGGCTGAAGGTGAACAGGGTGCCGTCCTGTTCAGAGGAGGTCACCTCGAGGTCGCCGGCATGGGAGCGGGCGATCTGGCTGGCAATGTACAAGCCCAGGCCGAGGCCGGCCTGGGGTGTTCCGCTGGCCGGTCTGGAGTAGGGCTGGAACAACTGGGGCAGGACTGATTCGGCAATCTCGCCCTGGTTTTTCACCTGGAGCACAAAACGTCCCTGCTCGACCTGTGCGCTGACTTCAATGGTGCCATCGGCGGCGCCATGGACGACCGCGTTGGCGACCAGGTTGGAGAGCAGTTGTGCGACTCTTTCGCGGTCACAGTGAATGGCTGTCAGCTCGCCAAAACGGGCGACGATCTGGCGCTGCGGATGGACGCAACGCACTTCGCTGATCACCTGCTGCAGGGTTTGTTCGAGGTCCGGGCAGGCGGCGATCACCACCGGAATCCCGCCACCCATGCGCCCACGGGCAAAGTCGAGGATGTCCTCGACCAGCTGCGAGGCCCGGCGTCCGCTGTCGAGGATGTGTTGGAGCAGGGTGTCGGTGGTCGGGTTGGGATGTTTGTGCAACACGCGTTCGGCAGCCATGGTGATGGCAAACAGCGGGTTGCGCAGGTCATGGCCGAGCACGGCGATGAACTGTTCACGCAACTCGGCCGAGTGGCGTTCCTCGCGTAGCTGGGCCTCGGTTTGCTGCAGGTTCTCTTCGGCCTCGATCTGCAACGACAGCAGGCGCGCAAAAGATTCCACGGTGCTCTGGATGGTGCTGGACCTGAGCTCGGCGGGATTGGGGTCGAGTGCGCAAATGGTGCCGAAGAAACGTCCATCGGTGCGGAACACCGGCACCGAGATGTAACTTTCGAACTGGTACAGCCTGGGGGTGTGGTGCTGGCAATACAGGGGATCGTCACTGGCCTTGTCGATCACCACCGGCAGATGGCTGGCGCGAACCTGGTGGCAGAGGGTGCTGGCAATGTCCAGTTCGCCGCCCACCAACAGGCCGAAATCCAGCTGGTCGAGCACCGCACAGGCGGTCCAGGAGGTTCCGGTGACCCGCGCCACCGCCGCGAAACGCAGGCCCGTCATGTCTCGAATGACCTGGAGCATGGCGGGCACTGCACTGATGCGACCGATGGTCGCGATATCGGCTGCCACTGTTGGGCTCATGGGCCAAGGGTCTCTGCAAAGGGGGGCTGGTCGGAGTCTAGCCAACCAGCGTACGCCTTGTGCAGTTTTGAGGTGTGGCTATTTCGTCCACGTAAAAAAGCCGCACATCCCAAAGGTTGTGCGGCTTTTTTGCAGCGTGTTTTTACTTGTCTTGCACGTTGCTCAGGACTGCGCCGGTCTTGGCGTCGAGCTTGACGTCCCACTCGACATTCTTGGCATCACGGATTTCCACTTCGTAGACATAGGCGCCGGTGGTGGCGTTATGGTCCAGTTCGGTGTCGGTGATGTTGGCCGCGGTGGTGCCTGGGTGTTGGGCGAGGGCCGCCTGGTTGAGCTTTTCAAAGTCCATGATGGTGCCGGCCTTGAGCAGCCCCGGGATCTGGTCCGGGCGCACGTCAGCCATGGCGAAACCGGCGGTCAGGGTCAGGGCAGCGGCGGTGAACAGGGTGGTCAACTTTTTCATGGGGTCATTCCTTGGTTGAGCTGTTTAAGTGGGATCAGGTTAACCGGCGCAACTTAATTGATCCTTAATCCACGCCGGCCGCGCTTTGCGCCATTTGTTCAATCCTCGCATATCAAAGCGTTTCATGCTGGACCCACGTCAAGGGAGGTTCATATGAAACGCTGGTTAACAACGCTGTATGCCCCGGTTTTCCTGGGTGGATTCCTCGCTCTCGGTATCGCTGTAGTCGGTGTCGCAGGCCGTTCGCCCGGGTGGCTGCTGGTGATTTTTCTCTGTGCCCTGCTGGTGTCGTTCCTGGCCGAACGGGCGCTGCCGTATGAACCGCAGTGGAACCGCAACCAGGGTGATGGCTGGCGCGATGTGGCCCATGCACTGGTCAACGAAGCCTGCAATGGGCTGGCGTTGCTGATTTTACCGGGGCTGGTGGCGCTGTTGTCGTTCGAGGGCCTGTGGCCCGGCAGTTGGCCGCTGTGGGGGCAGTTGCTGCTGGCGATCGGGATTGCCGATGCGGGCGTCAGCCTGACCCACCACGTCAGTCACCACGTGCCCTGGATGTGGCGGTTGCATGCGGTGCATCACAGTGTCCAGCGGCTCTATGGCTTCAACGGCTTGATGAAACATCCGCTGCACCAGATGCTCGAGGCGGCGGTGGGGTTTTTGCCCTTGATCGTGCTGGGTATTCCGCTGGACGTGGCCTTGCTGCTGGCGTTCGCCATCAGTCTGCAGTTGCTGTTGCAGCACTCCAACGTCGACATGACCCCGGGAGTGTTGTCCCAGGTGTTCGCCTGGGCGCCGGTCCACCGCCTGCACCACATGAAGTACGGTGCAGCGGGCAATGTGAATTTCGGTCTGTTTTTCAATCTGTGGGACCGTTTGCTCGGCACTGCCCTGCACGCCGGCGCGTATTCGATCAGGCAGGGTGAGCTGGGGATTGGCAATCGCGCGGATTATCCCCAGGGGTATGTCGAGCAACTGCTGGAGCCGTTCAAGCCCGAGCAATTCAGTGACGAGCCGCAGGTGCCAGAGGCGTTGCGTCGCTAACGGCTCAGTCGAGCAGGCGGATATCCAGGCCGTTCAAGCCCTGGCTGGCGGTCACCCCGAAGATTTTCTTCAGGCTGCGCGACAGGTGCGCGGCGTCGGCGAACCCCGCATCGTGGGCGGCCACTGTGAGATTGCTGCCAGACAGCATCAGCGCCATGGCCAGGCGCAGACGGCGCCAGAGCACCAGGCGCCGAACGGGTAGACCAACCTGGCGGGCGAACAGCCGCTCCAGTTGGCTCAGGGAAACATGGGCCTGCGCGGCCAGGGACGCCGCCGAGACCTTGCCTGCCAGCAAGCCATCCAGGGCCTGCAGGGCACGGCCGATGCGTGGGTCGTTGAAAGGGCGCCGTGGGCACTGCAGCACAGCCTGGGCAATGGCCGGCAAGGACGGCTCGACGTCGGCCAGGCAGTCCTGCAGGGCCTGGGCCTCGAACATCAAGGGCTCGGCGTAGATACACAGGACGTTGTCCGAGCCGTGCATGATGGCGTGCGTGCGCAGCGATTCGATAAACAGCCGGCCGGTGACCTGGGGGGTACCCTCCAGGCTGACCTGCAGCGGTTGGCCGCCAGCGATGATCAACTGATGGGCGTAGTGCGCATGGGGCGCGGTGCGCCCCAAACTGCCGTGGACCAGGCCATAGTCGCGGCCCAGCCACAGTTGGCCTTTCCACTCGTGCTCGTTGCTCACTCAGTAGCCGTTGCGTTCAAGCAACTGGGCCACGCTGCCGGTTGCCGGGCGCTGGTAGTACTTGAGCAGTTCGCTGGCGCGGTTGGTGAAGATGCCGTCGACTCCGGCGTCCATCACTTTCTGGAAGTCGACGTCTTCGTCGATGGTGTAGACGTGCACCAGCAGGCCCTGGTCGTGGGTGTACTGGTTCATCCAGGGCTGTACGAGGTTGGCATAACTCTGGTCACCGAGGTGCGTCAGGGTCGCGGACGGGCCCGTGCCGATTGCGCCCTGGGCCTTGGCGTAGTCGACCCATTGCTCGAAGGCGGCGTGGTCCTTGGGTTGCTGCCTGGCATAGAAGGTGGCCTTGTCCTTGTCCCCGGACTCGGCGAACTTGACCTTGGACTTGGGCTCGATGCTGCCCTCGGCGACCCACAGCAGCAGGATCTTCGGCACCTGGGGCATTTCCTGGTGCAGCATCTGCAGGCTGTTTTTGTCGAAGGTCTGCAGCACGACCTTGCCTTTGCCCTGGCCCACACCCAGCGCGCTCTTGGCCAGCTTGGAGCCGGCTGGGCTGAGCCAGCCGCGGTCTTGCAGCTTGTCCTTGAGGTCGCGTTCGATCCCCGGGAATTGCTGGGGCTCCTTGGTCTCGATGTATAAGCCGGGTTTGTGCAGCGGGTTGCCTTGGGCGATGTCGATGACTTCGTCCAGAGTCAGGATTTTCAGGCCTGCATACGCAGGGCGGGCGCGATCCGGGTAGGCGCTGTTGAACCAGCTGCCAGCATCGAGGGTTTTCAGTTCGGCGAGGGTGAAGGCGTTGGCCGGGCTGTCCTTGCGATCAGGGAATTTTCTGGCAACGTCGGTGGTGCGTTGCAGGTCGTCGTCGTGCAGGGCGAACAACACGCCGTCCTTGCTGCGCTGCAGGTCCAGTTCCAGGTAGTCGGCCCCCAGGTCGCGCGCCAGTTTGTAGGCGGCGGCGGTGGATTCCGGGGCATCGAAGGAGGCGCCGCGGTGGGCGATCACGGCCGGGTGCGGGATGCCGTTGGCGGTGGCCAGCGCGTTCGGACCGGGTTGGCTGAGAGCCTGTGCCTGGCCGACGCCGAGCATCAGGCTCAGCAGCAGGGCGCTGTGGGTGAAGTTGACAGGCATGGTCGAGGTCCTTTCGTCAGTCGTTTTGCAAAGGACTACCTTTTAACAACTGAGCGACAGTTGTGCTATCGCAGCACCGACATAAACCCCGCTCCAGACGCTTTTTCCGCGCTTTTGTGCGCGACTTTGCAGTATTCTTGGCCCCGGCAGTTTCCCCGGCAGAGGGAAACCCGGATGCTTGCCCTGCGTGTAAACCATTGATCAGCGGTCCATTGGGACCTTTCGTGAGGTTTATCATGCGCATCACTTCGCAACTCATCTGCCAGGCCGCCGACCAACTCCACGGCTTTGTCGGCCTCAACCGCAAGACTGGCCAGTACATCGTGCGCTTCAGCGAAGACTCGTTCGGCATGGACGTCGCCGATGACGGCATCATCCCCACCAGCGAGTTCGTCTGGGCCCCAGGCCCGGATCAGGCCATGACCCTCAAGCGCCAATTGATCCAGCTGTTGCTGGATCAGAACATCGACGACCGAATCAACATCAGCGAACCCCTGCGGGTATACATGCGCCGCGCCGATGTGCCGGAGATTTCGGCGCTGCGCCAGCGGGTGCCGGCTTAGGTTGCGAAGGCATACGAGCGCTCGACCTTGCACACCCGGGTGTGAAACGCCTGATACCAGGTGGCGCGACCTTGCTCGCGGACGGCACTGTGTTCGGCGTGGCGCTTCCAGGCGAGGATCGCCGCTTCGTCGCTCCAGTAGGAAACCGTGATGCCCAGGCCATCCTCACCACGTGCTGATTCCACGCCGAGAAACCCCGGTTGCTCGCGGGCCAGCTCGACCATGCGCTGGGCCGCCTGGTCGTAGCCTTGATCGCCTGCCGTGCGCAGCGAGGTAAAGATCACCGCGTAATAGGGGGCGGCTGGGGTGCTGGCGATCATCGCGGATTCCTCGCGCAGGCCTCGACAAAGGCGTTGACCAAGGGCGGTAACCGGCCCTTGAGCGCAGCCCGTTCGGGTTGAAACAGGCTGGCGACGAAGAACGGATGGCCCTGCAATTCGATGACCCGCAGATCACCTCCAGAGTCATGGCCCGTGGCGCGCAGGCCGTGGCTTTGCAGGGCGTCGGCGAACTCGGGGTTGATCCCGTAGCGGCAGCGGTAGCCTTCGCTGATGTGCTGGCTGGCGTAGGCCGCGGCAATCAGCGAGCCCTCGCGCAACTGGATGCTGTCGACGGCCTCGACCAGGGCGCAAGCCAGGGGCGTGATCACGGCGCGCGTGGCTTCGGGCGAGGTTTCGCCATGCTCGGCATCGGTCCAGCCCAGGACATGGCGGGCGAACTCCAGCACCGCGTGTTGAAATCCACCGCAGGTGCCAAGGAACGGCCGCTGCGCTTGCCGGGCAAACTGAATCGCCCGCAACGCACCGTCGGTGTTGCGGTAAGGGCTAGCGGGCACGCACCAGAAGCCGTCGAAGTCGCTGAAGTGGGTCTGGCTGTCGATCCGCTCGGTGGCCAGCCACTGCGACTGTACGTCCCGCCCCAAGTGTTGGGCGGCCAGGTTCAGGGCCAGGGGAATGGCCTGGTGGGCGAGGACCTGCGGGTCGTAGTCGCCGATCAGGGCAATGCGCAGGTGGGCTGGATTGGACATGGCGTCTCCAAGACTTGTCGGTGGTTGGGGGGTACTATAGATTGGCGTTCACGCAATCAATATTGGCGTTTACCCAAGTGATCAATGCAGCTACGCACTATCAACTGGACTACCCCGACCTGGTGCTGGTCCTGGCGTTGGTCCGCGGCGGTTCGCTGGCCCGGGCCGCCGCGTTGCTCAAGGTTGACGTCTCGACGGTGTTTCGTGCGGTCCGGCGCCTGGAAGCCGGCTTGGGCCAGGCGCTGTTCGAGAAAAGTCGCGCCGGCTACCTGCCCACCAGCCTCGCGCAAACCCTGGCCGAGCAGGCCGAACGTGCCGAACAGGCGCTGGATGCGGCGCGGGTCGGGGTGGAGCAAGGCGGCGAAGTCATCAGCGGCACGGTGCGCTTGACCTGCACCGACTCGGTCTTGCATGCCTTGTTGCTGCCAGCCTTGGCGCAGTTCATGCCGGGTTATCCGGCGTTGACCCTGGAGCTGAGCACCTCCAACGACTTTGCCAACCTCAGCCGCCGCGATGCCGACATTGCCCTGCGCCTGACCCGGGCGCCACCGGAGCATCTGGTGGGCCGACGCCTGGCGACCGTGTCCTATCGGGTGTGCGCCAGCGTGAATTACCTGCAGTCGGTCGATCCGGGCGACCTCGCACGCCTGAGCTGGATCGCGCCGGATGACTTCCTCCCGGACCATCCCACCGTCACCTGGCGACGCCAGCAACTACCGGGCGTGCAGCCGAGCTATCGCTGCAACAGCATGCTCGCGGTGACTGAGTTGGTGCGGGCGGGGTTGGGGGTCGCGGCCTTGCCGGACTTTCTGATCGATCCAGGCCAGGGGCTGCGCCCGCTGACCGAACCCTTGATGGGCTACGACACCAGCCTGTGGTTGCTGACCCGTCCGGACTGCCGCGCGCTGCGCTCGGTAGTGACCCTGTTCGATGAGCTGGCGCGGGCCATTCGTTTGCCCGCCTAGGGTGGCGTCAGGCTTGGGGTGGTTGCTGGCCCAGGACGTGCTGATGCACCTGTGAGGTGAGGTTTTCAATGCGCTCGGTCAGGGTCTTGGTCATTTCTGTGAGTCGGGTGTTTTGTTCCAGCAGTTCCAGCAATTGGGCGGCATTCTGCGCCGCTTGCGCCTGGCGTTCGGCATTGGCCACGGCCAGCGCCTCTCGGTGTTGCGCGTCGGCATCGGACTGGGCCTTGTCGCGCGCGGCCTGACGGGTTTGCGCCAGCAGGATCAAAGGCGCAGCGTAGGCCGCCTGCAGGCTGAATGCCAGGTTGAGCAGGATGAATGGGTAGACATCGAAGCGGGTCCCCCCAGTAACGTTGAGGACGATCCAGGCGGCGACGATCAGGGTCTGGGCACCGAGAAAGGTCGGCGTGCCGAAAAAGCGCGCAAAGGCCTCGGCTTTCAAGGCGAAGGTATCGTTACCGAAGGTCGCGGCCAGATGCGCGTGGGGACGGTGAAAACGCAGGTGGTCGACGGGTGCTGCGGGGGATGTCGGCGTTTTGGTTGGGTTCATGAGGGTCTCTGCAGGGCCGGGGGGACTGAGGTTCACTATAACCCTCACGGTGCTGCACTCATGCCGGATCTGTGGTGCTGGCGTGGGCGCTGCTGGTTCTGTTGCGACCATTGCTCTTGGCACTGTACAGCGCCTTGTCGGCAGCCTCGAGCCACTGCCCGGCCTCGCTGAAATTCGTCTGATAGGTGGCCAGGCCAATGCTCAAGCTGACCTTCAACTGCGCGATGGCAGGGTGGCGATAGTCGGCGAAGACCAGGCGTAGACGCTCCATCACCTCGATGGCCTGGTCCTGTGGCAGGTTCGGCAGAATCACACAGAATTCATCGCCGCCGTAGCGTCCCGCCAGGTCGTTTTGCCGCAGGTTGAGCTTGAGTTCGGCGCTGAGTTGGCGCAATACGCCGTCGCCGACAATATGCCCGTAGGTGTCATTGATGGCCTTGAAGTGATCGATGTCGATCAGGCCAATGGTGGCCTGGACTTGTTGCCGTTGGCACTCGTGGAAGCTGTCCTGAAGCAGGTCTTTCCAGGCGCCGTGATTGAGCAGGCCGGTCAGGCTGTCTGTGCGGCTCAAGGCACTCAGGGCGCGTTTGTGCTCGGACAGCTTGATCGTCAGTCGATAGCAGACCATGCCCACCGCAAGCGGGTAGAGGGTCAGCATCGGCAGGCAGGCATACACCTGGAGCTGGCTGACTTGCGGTGAGAAGCCGGCCCCCAGCAGCGCCCATGAAATGCCGATGCCCAGCAGTTGGGCGAGGCTGCCCTGGACCAACAGGCGCACCCCACCGGCGGCCACATTGTTCATGGCCATCATCGAGAGGATGGTCACGGTGGCCAGCGGGTTGAAGTGCATGGTCGCGGCCCAGAAACCGCCCAGCAACGAGTCGACCAGCAGGTTGCGACGTTCCGCCTGGTAGGGGAACGCGGAGCGGGTCGCCAGATGATAGGCCAGGTGCGCCCAGCACACGGCATTGAAGCCCAGCAGTACCCAGACCCAGGTGGGCACTCCCAAGGGATAAAGCGCCGCAGCGACACTGATGCAGCCAATGCCCAGGCCAATAATCCGCGGTTTATAGATACGTTTGGCAAATGACAGGCCTTTGCCACGTTGATTTTGCATAGCTCACTGCGCTCATGTCGCCCTGAAACACTTTGTGGTGTTTTACCCTGGGCTGCGATCCATCGAAGAAACAGGTCAATAGTGTCATTTATTGCAGATGCGATCATCAGCCAGATGATGGCCAGGTGCACGCACCCGGCACTTGCCCGCGGCATGACAGCGTAGTACAGGGTAGCTGGCGCGGCGGATCAGCGCTGATAACAGGCCAGGAACATGTCCAGCGCCGACTCGATGACAGTGCTCTGCATCTCGGCGGACAGAACTGGCTGGTTCATGGAGATCTGTGGCCAGAAGGCGAAAGCCTTGAGCATCCCATGCAACTGCTGGGCGGCGAAGTCGGGATCGACCGGCTTGAGTGTGCCATCAGCCTGTGCCGCACGAATCCAGGCGGTCAGGGCTTCCTCGCGTTCGCCGATGCGCAGGACAATGTCCTGGGCACGCTCGGGTGAGTGGATAGTGGCGGCGATAGCCACTCGAGCCAGGTCGAGGAAGCTGTTGTCTGCCAACAGCGCCAGCTTGCCGTGCAGTAGCTGCCCGAGTTGCTCACGCAGCGGTTGTCCGGGACTGTAGACGCTGTCTTCCTGGGCGCAAATGTTGGTCCACAAACGCTGGAGAATTTCGGCGAACAACTCTTCCTTGCTGGCAAAGTGGTTGTACACGGTGCGCTTGGATACCCCCGCCGTCGCCGCAATCTTGTCCATGCTGGTGATATCGAAACCGTTGCTACGGAATTCGTTGATCGCCGCCTGGACAATGGCTTCGCGTTTACGGTCGGTCAGGCGCTGGGGAGCTGTCATAAATACGCTTCGGCAGAGTGGGTGAGCACTTACACTCAGCAGTTTACTTATTCCAGGGTTTGTTGCAATCTTGAAACTACACCGTGCAGTGTAGTTGTGCGGTTAAAATTAGAGTTTGCGGCTGACGCGTGCGTGCATTGGCCCTTTATTGTCCGAAAAAGAAAATCACCGGCTACAGCGGTTTTTCTGGAGTCATTTGAACATGGCCACTTTCTCTTACCAGGCGGACAGCGCCACAGAACTGAAAACCTCCCGCCAGGAGCAGGGCCGCTACCGCAACCCTACAGCGGTACGCCAACCTGGCTTGCGCAAGACTGTGCAAATCTTCTGGAACATGTTGTTCAACAAACCGCGTAACACTCGGCCAGTCGGAGCGATTCCGGTGCAAGGCCTGACCCGCGAGCAGTTGCACAGCGCGCCCAACCACAGCGTGTTCCGGCTAGGCCACTCCACTGTCCTGCTGAAGTTGCGCGATAAGTTCTGGCTCACCGACCCGGTCTTCGCTGAGCGTGCTTCCCCGGTTCAGTGGGCCGGACCCAAGCGCTTTCATCAGCCGCCGATCAGTCTTGATCAGTTGCCTGAGATCGAAGCAGTAATCCTGTCCCACGATCACTACGATCATCTCGACCATCAGACCGTCATCAAGCTGGCAGACAAGACCCGCCACTTCATCACACCGTTGGGCGTAGGTGAGACCTTGATCAAGTGGGGTGTCGATGCCAACAAGGTGCGTCAACTCGACTGGTGGGAAGGCACGCAGATCGACGGGATTCACTTCATCGCCACACCGTCCCAGCATTTTTCCGGTCGCGGCCTGTTCGATGGCAACAGTACCCTCTGGGCTTCATGGGTGATCATCGACGGCGACAAGCGCATCTTCTTCAGCGGTGACACCGGCTATTTCGACGGCTTCAAGGCGATCGGTGAACAGTTCGGACCCTTCGACCTGACGCTGATGGAAACTGGCGCCTACAACGTCGACTGGCCACTGGTCCACATGCAACCGGAACAAACCCTGCAAGCCCACTTCGACCTCAAGGGGCGTTGGCTGTTGCCGATTCACAACGGCACCTTCGATTTGTCGATGCACGCCTGGCACGAACCTTTCGACCGTATCCTGGCCCTGGCCTGGGAACACAATGTGTCCATCACCACCCCACAAATGGGTGAAGCCTTCAACCTCAGCCAGCCGCAACACGGGCAGGCTTGGTGGCTTGAGGTTGAAGAGCAGGGTGAGCAGGCGGTTGCCAATGGCTAGGGCTGGCAATACTTGAGTTGATCACTCGATCATCGCGAAATCCGCTCGCCCCACCGGATCCGGTGCCGATCCTCTGACGCTCATGCCCCGACCTGGGGCAAAACCGGGAAAGAACACCAGGCCCTCGGCCTCCAGCCTGTAGGCCAGGGCCAGGCGGGTGACGTCGAGCACTTCGGCGCCGGCTTCGAACCGCGCTATCGCTTCTACGCTGACCCCGGACTCGCGGGACAATTGCTCCAGTGACCAACCCAGCATCGCACGGGCCTGGGCGCTGTGTTTGGGGGTGAACTGGAACAGGGCGATACGTTCCAGGGTGATTTTCATCGCAATAGAGGCCATGGGGTTTCTCCGGGCTCGAGAGTGGCAAATCAATTAGCACTGTGTTTTTGTACAGTTGTTTTGCGCCCGGATCAAACTCATTTTTTTGATTGATGCGATATCGTGCGGTCGAGGCAGGCGCTAGACGCTTGTGCCGGTATTCGATGAATTGAGCGTCACGCCACGACTACTTGGCGTGCAACTGCGGCGCTTGCCGAATGATGAAGTGATCCAGATTCTCGATGTTGGCACTGAACACCCCGAACGTCTGCTCGGGGTTTTTCTTGCTTGGCACCTGCTTCAACTCCGGCGTCACGCCGTAGAAAAAGCAATACAGCTCCTGCTCGCTCTCGATGGCGTGCTTGATCTCCTCGAGGAACGCCTGGCGCTTGCGGTAGCTGTCGATCAGCTTCTTGCCCAGGTACAGGGTCACCGAGTAGGGCTTCTTCTCGATCCAAGCCTTTTTCTCGAAGTCGATGCGAAAGCTCTGGGTGTAGTCCTTGATCTCCTTGATCCTGCCCCAGTAAATCAGGCCCTTGTTGTCCTGCAGGTATTCGATCTTCTTGAAGAACGAGGCGTAGGACGCCGTGTGCTCGCCAATCTTCAGCGGCATGCGCTTGAGCAGGTCCTTGTTCTCGAAATTGGAAACGAAACACTCCACCGGATGGGCAAACACGCTGGTCTTGTCTGGCGTTGACTCTGCTATCGGGTGCTCGCCCTGGCTGATGTACGGAGTCGCTGGCATCTGATCCTGCACCCTGTCGGCAGTCACCTCGGTGCTAGCGGGCATGCGCACATACTGACGCCGGGTCAGCAACAGTTCTGACGGGAAATGCTCCTCAATCCCGTCATCCGTTTCCACTCCCTCGGTACTCGACGTCTTCAGGCTGACATATGGACAGCCCTCCACATGCCGGGTGCTGGGCACATTCTTGAAATGCGGCGTGCGGATGTAATTCACGCTCTTGGCATTGATCGTCCCCAGCACATTGGTGGTTCCAAAGGCCAAGCGGCAGGCATCGTTGGGGCACTGGAAGTGTTCCTTCGCAGAGTCGAACGCCATCGTCTCGTCAAAATTCAGGTCCCGCACGTCATAGATCGACAGCTTGGCGTCGAGGCTGATGCAGTAGGCGAGGTCGAATTTCATGGCGGCGCGAGTCCTGGAGGGGAGAGGTATTAATAGCGGGATG
This sequence comes from Pseudomonas sp. NPDC087626, assembly GCF_044743405.1. NCBI lineage: Bacteria > Pseudomonadati > Pseudomonadota > Gammaproteobacteria > Pseudomonadales > Pseudomonadaceae > Pseudomonas > Pseudomonas sp. NPDC087626. The sequence goes on along the minus strand of NZ_JBIUWJ010000022.1, from coordinate 12,005 downwards.
CGCTGATGGTTTTCAACCCTGGTGCACCGATGTAGGAGCAAGGCTTGCCCGCGGTTGCCGTTATCAGTGGAGCAACCAGTAAAGGCTCACAAAAAAGCCCTGGAGGCATTACGCATCCAGGGCTCTTTAAGATCATCGACTCAGCAGTGATGAGCGTCAGGAATCAATCCCAGCTCAATGCCCCACCAGTCTGATATTCAATAACCCGAGTCTCGAAGAAGTTCTTCTCTTTCTTCAAGTCCATGATCTCGCTCATCCATGGGAATGGGTTGGTGGTGCCTGGGTACTCTTCCTTCAAACCGATCTGCGACAGGCGACGGTTGGCGATGAACTTGAGGTAGTCCTCCATCATCGCCGCGTTCATGCCCAGTACGCCGCGCGGCATGGTGTCGCGTGCGTATTCGATTTCCAGTTGGGTGCCCTGCAGGATCATCTGGCTGGCTTCTTCCTTCATCTCGGCATCCCACAGGTGCGGGTTTTCGATCTTGATCTGGTTGATCACGTCGATGCCAAAGTTCAGGTGCATGGATTCGTCGCGCAGGATGTACTGGAACTGCTCGGCGACGCCGGTCATTTTGTTGCGCCGACCCATGGAGAGGATCTGGGTGAAGCCGCAGTAGAAGAAGATGCCTTCCAGAACGCAGTAGTAGGCGATCAGGTTACGCAGCAACTCTTTGTCGGTTTCGACGGTACCGGTTTCGAACTTCGGATCGGAGATCGAACGGGTGTACTTCAGGCCCCAGGTGGCTTTTTTCGCGACCGATGGGATCTCGTGGTACATGTTGAAGATCTCGCCTTCATCCATGGCCAGCGATTCGATGCAGTACTGGTAGGCGTGAGTGTGGATCGCCTCTTCGAACGCC